>JAKDKP010000184.1 GCA_030453285.1 Propionibacteriales bacterium | reverse complement strand
GGCCACCGTCTTGGTGAGTGTGGTGGGTGGAATCGTCGACGTGGACGCCACCGTCGACGGATTCCGGACCGGTGGGTACGTGCTCGCGGTGGGTCTGCTGGTGACCCTGCTCGTACGGCGGCGCCTCACCACCGAACGCGGTCTGGCATTGGCGCTGTCGCTGGTGCTCACTGCCGTGTTCGACTACCGGTACTGGATCTACGAGCCGATCACGGCGGTGTTCACCGTCGCCGGTGTCGGGGCCACGTTGATGGTCGGTCTGATCTGGCGCCTGCTGACCGACAACGGGTTTGCCCGTGGCGATTCCGCCCGGTTCCCGCAGGCGAGCCGGGTGCTGCTGGCGATGGCGAACAGCCTCTTCGCGGTGACGGCGATCGCGATTGTCGCCCTGTTCGGCGGCAATTGGATCCTCGACGTGGAGGTGTTCGAGAACAACGGTGACCACATGATCGGCAACGGGTTGTGGGCGGCGGTGACGATCGCTTCGCTGAGCCTGGCGTGGCAGGGGCAGGTGATCAGGTCCGATTTGCCCGCCGACGCCGCCGGCGAGCAGCCGAGGGCCCGCTCCGTCGTCCAGCCACGCTGGCTCGACTAACGCTTCGTGCCAGCCCGCTCGGCCAGGAAGTGGTTGATCTCCTCCAGCGAGCGGCCCTTGGTCTCGGGCATCAGGCGGAACAGGAAGAAGAAGCCGGCCACCGCAACCACGGCGAAGATGCCGAACAGACCGGTCGGGGTGATGGTGCTGATCAAGGTCAGTACCGTCGAGGCAATCACCAGGTCGAGGCCCCAGTGGGTGAACGAGCCGAGGCTGGAGGCCTTGCCGCGCACCGACAGCGGGTACACCTCGGAGTTCACCAGCCAGATCGCGATGCCGAGGCTGGCGGCGAAGGCAGCGATGTAGACCGCCAGGGCGCCCACGATCAGGTAGCCGACGACACCGCTCTTGTCGGGCACCAGATACAGCAGGGCCAGGGCCACGAGGGCGACCGCGACAACGGCAATGCCGCCGAGAAGCAGCGGACGCCGGCCGAGTCTGTCGATCTGGGTGACGGCGAAGACGGTGACCAGGGTGTTCACCACACCGATGCCGACGGTGGCCAGCAGGGAGCCACTGGCGCCGAAGATCGGCTCGAGCATGGTGGGGGCGTAGTAGATGACGGCGTTCACGCCGACGAGTTGGTTGAGGGCAGCGACGCCGACTCCCAGGATCAACGCGGGTCGTACGGACGGCACGAACACCTCGCGCCAGGAACGTCGCTGCTCGGCCTTGGCGTCTTCGCGGATCTGGTACAGCTCCAGCTCAACCTGCTCGGCGTCCCGGGTCTTCATCATGATCGATCGGGCCTCCTGCGCGCGGTCGTTCAAGGTCAGCCAGCGCGGCGACTCGTCGACCCAGAACAAGCCGACGAGCATCAGGATCGACGGCACAGCGGCAAATCCGAGCATGATCTGCCAGTGCGGTTCGGCGATCTTGTTGACCACGTACGACAGCAGGATGCCGACCGTGATCATCAACTGGTTCATCGACACCAGTGCGCCACGCTTCTCCTTCGGGGCGATCTCGGCAATGTAGAGCGGCACGGTCACCGAGCTCACGCCGATCGAGACGCCGAGCACGAAGCGGGCCACCACGACCATGATCAGGTTGGGGGCCAGGGCCGACCCCACGGCGCCAAGGGTGAAGATCACTGCAACGATGATCAAGGTCTTCTTGCGCCCGAGCCGATCGGCCAGCCAGCCGCCGGTGATGGCGCCGACAATGGCACCGACCAGCAGGATGGCCACCACGAGCTGCTTGCTGCCGGCCGACAGGTCCCCGCCGCCGGGCTGCAGATCGTCGCCCATGAACAGCACCGCACCCGAGATCACGCCGGTGTCGTAGCCGAACAGCAAGCCGCCCAGAGCGGCGACCGCGACCGCGAGGCCGATCCCGCCACGCTGCCGCCCGCTCGGCGAGTGGTCACCGCCGGGATTGCCGGTGATGTCGGATCTGGGGGAGCTGCTCATCTGCTTCTCCTTGCGCGGCGGGACGGGCTCCCGATGCTAGACCCGTACGTTCGTGGCGGCTTGGGACGCGTGCCGCCGAGGGCCCGGGGTCGGTCAGCTCTTGGAGGCCTCCAGGTAGGCGAGAATCGCCCGGACCCGTCGATGCTCGTCGCGTGACTCGGGCAGGCCAAGCTTGGCGAAGAGGCTGCCGGTGTGGGTTTCGATCGTGCGTTCGGAGAGGAACAGCCTCGCCGCGATGGCCTGGTTGGTCCACCCCTGTGCCATCAGCGCCAAGACGTCGAGCTCGCGCGGGGTGAGGGCTGCCAGCACCGATCCGGCCCGCGCCACCCCCAGCAGCCGGCGGACCACCTCGGGGTCCAAGGCCGTACCGCCGCCGGCCACCCGATCCAGCGAGATCAGGAACTCGTCGACGTCCAGCACCCGGTCCTTCAGCAGGTAGCCGATGGCGCCACCGGCGACGAGATCGACCACCTGCCGGGTCTCCACGTGCTGGGAGAGCAGCAGGACCGGAACCGGAGGGTGCCAGGAGCGGATCTCGACCGCGGCGGTGATGCCCTCGTCCCCGTCAGGCATCCGGATGTCGAGGACGACGATGTCGGGCCGGTGGGCCCGGGCCAGGGTGACCGTGTCGGGGCCCGTGGCGGCTCGGCCGACGACCTCGTGACCGGAGGTCTGCAGGAGGGCGGCCATCCCCTCCCGGAACAGTACCGAGTCCTCGCCGATCACGACCCGCATGGCAGCGCCGCCTCCACCACGGTGCCCTCGCCGGGCTGGGAGTCGATCCTGAGTTCGCCACCCACGGCCGCGACACGGTCGCCGAGTCCGGTCAGTCCACCGGTCGGTACGAAGCAGGCGCCGCCGATGCCATTGTCGGCGACGCGGAGTTGCAGGACCCCGGAACGTTCATGGGCCGAAAGGCGAATCGTTGTCGCACGTGCGTGGCGCAGGGCATTCGCGACGGCCTCACTGGCGACGTAATAGGCGGTAGTGGCGACGGCGTCGGGCAGGTCGAAGGCCTGCACCTCGAGGTGGATCGTGTCCGGGTCGGCAAGGGTGAGGTCGGCCAGTGCCACGGCCAGGCCGCCGTCGAGCGTGCTCGGGCGCAGGCCGTGGGCGATCCGCCGCAGCTCGGCGACGGCCGTGCCGAGCTCGGCCACGGCGGCATCGAGGGCCAGCCTGCTCTCCTCGGCAGAAGGGCGGGAGCGTTGCAGTACGCGCAGGCGGATTCCCAGCGCGACAAGGCGTTGCTGGGCTCCGTCATGCAGATCTCGTTCCAGGCGTCGCCGTTCGGCGTAGCCGGCCCGCAGCAGGCGTTCCCGGGAGGCCTCGACCTCCAACCGGGCTTGCGCGATGGCCGCACCGGTTCGTACGAGGTCGATCAACGGGGCCGCGGCCCGGGTCACCGTCACCGACGGTCGTCGTACCGTCGATCCGATCAACGCCCCGATCTCCTCGCCACGCACCGAGACCAGGGCCGTGGTGGCGCCGGGCGTGGTCGGACTCCCGTCCAGCAGGTGCAGCCGATGATCGGTGATGTCGCGATAGGCGACCAGGAGGCCGGGATCGCGTAGGGCCGTACGCAGCACGTCCTGAACGGCGGATGGCTGTGTGATGCCGAGCTCGACCTGTGTGGTGAGCTGATCGATCGCGGTCAGCGCCCGTCCCCGTTCGGGATAGAGCAGTCGGTCCAATCGGCGTTGCAGCACCGGGACGAGAATCGCTGCCGTGCCGGTGAGCAGGGCAATGGTCGCAATGGCGGCGATCGGCGACCACTGGGCGAGGGTCAGTCCGGCGACCCCGCAGGTCACCGACAGCAGGATCAGTGCACCCATGGCCAGCACCGAAGCGGTGGCCGTGGTCACGGTGGCGCGATCGATGTCGACCAGGGCCGGTCGGACCACCGCGATCGTGGCGCCGATCGGGATCGCCAGATACATCACCACCAGCCCGAACCCGACAAGATCAGCGGTGCCTACGATCAGATAGCTGGCCCAGCACAGCAGCAGGGTGAACGGGAGGGAGGTGCCGGCCAGGAGAGTCCATCGCAGCCGCAGCCGCTGATCGGGGTCGGCGTGGCGGTGTCGCAGGAAGGGCGCCAGGGCACATCCGGCCAGCAGGAGGAGGAAGGCGACCAGCAGGGCGTACGACGCCGCCGTGATCACCGGGAGTGGACCGAGTCGTGCCCACGACAGGGCGAGGACGGCGATGCAGCCCGCGACGACCGCCACGAATGACCAGCCCAGCACCGTCCAACGGCGGGACGCAGTGTGCCCGTCCGGCACGACAAGAAGCAGGATGCCGAGCGCGAGATAGAGCAGCGTCCAGGTGCCGCCGAACGGACCCAACTGGTCACCGTCGATGAGGTTGGTGGCCAGGGCCAAGAATCCGGCCAGAGCCAGCAGCGGCCCGACGGCGTTGCCGGGAGCGTGGCGTGCGACGACGCCGCCCAGCGCGAGCGGGACCAGGGCGACGATCACCACTGCCACCGCCAGGCTGGGGGGTTTTGCCAGGTGCGGGGCGACCGCCCAGAGAGTGCCGGTGAACACGACCGAGGCGAACCACGTGCCGACGACCGCGACGCTCGTCCAGCGGACGTGTCCACGGGTGCTGCCCCCGACCCCTCCCATGGTCAGACGATAGGCCTCCGTTGCCGTCACGACCATCCGTGCGAGCACGCAGGTGATCAACGGGCGGACCCTCAGCCGGTTCTCGTGGCGGCCCCGATGCCCGGGTCGGTCGGGGAGTCGCAGGATCGATGACGTCCACCGCGCTTGCGGTGATCACCGGAAGAAAGGACCTGTCATGAGTCTCACCCTGGACACCACCGTCGATCGCCCTGTCGGAGCATCTCCAGCCGACCCGACGACACGGATCCGCCGTATCGGCGGTGCTCTCGCCCTGCCGCTGGCCTTTGCCCTACAACTCATCTGCAATGCTCGGTACGCTTGGGTGTCCACCGAGAGTGGGCTGTCCGACACCGAGGGAAATGCTGAGACGCTGGAGTTCTATGCGCGCTATCCGGGCTCTGTCGTCGCGATGAGCGCCCTGGCCATGGTTGGCGTGTTGATCATGATTCCCGGCCTGCTGACCGCGCTCCGGGTCCTGCGTCTCGCTCGGCCTCGACTGGCCCTGTCGGCGGTCGCGGTGATGATCGTCGGATACGTCTGCTACTTCGGGATACTGATCATGAACTTTTCGACCGTTGGGTTGGCCGAATTCTCCAGGGCGCAACCCGGCGCGGGAGTCGCAGCCATGCTGGACGCCGCACCGTCAGCCCCGATCATGATGGTGTTCTTCGGCCTGTTCGTCCTCGGCAACCTGGTTGGCACCCTCCTGCTGGGGCTGGCGGTCCTCACCTCTCGGGTTGTCCCGTGGTGGGCCGGGTTGTTGATCATGGGATGGCCGGTCGGACACATGATCAACCTCCTCGGCGGTGGGGAATGGTTTGCCGTCGCCGGCGGACTGCTGGAAGTCACCGGGCTGGCCATCGTGGCCTTGGCAGCGCTTCGTACGTCCGACAGTGACTGGGCGGCGCGTGGCTGAGATCGGGGGAGGAGAGGGCCGGGCCAGGTGAGTCGAGTCGGCCACGAGATGGTGGGTTCTCGGCCCTCTCCTTCATGCATGTAGCGACCGCTCCAGGTTGCAGATCATGATCAAGTCGGCGTGGACCACGGGCGATCCGCGCCTCCCATGGAGACC
>JAKDKP010000183.1 GCA_030453285.1 Propionibacteriales bacterium | reverse complement strand
CGCGGATGCTGCCGAACATGCTGACCGCACCGACCCACCCGTACAGGATGCCGAGGAGGACCCCGAAGAGTGCTGCGGCGCTGGTCACCAACAGCCCTTCGGCCAGGACCATCCCACGAACGCTGCGCCGCGACAGGCCGACCGCTCGCAGGAGTCCGAGCTCCCGGGTGCGTTGACTGACCGACAGCGACAAGTTGTTGATCACGCCGATCACCGCAATCACCACCGAGAAGGCGATCAGCCCGGAGAAGAAGGCCATCACACCGTTGATCATCTGATCGAACAGTGCCTTGATGAGCGGATCCTCCCCTTCGAGCATGGAGGAGAAGATCGACCGCGTGGTGCCCATCGCCGTGGCGAACATGACGATGAGGGTGATGCCGATGACCAAGCCCATGGTCGTACGGGCGGTGCGGACCGGGTGCCGATTGGTGTTACGGGCGGCCTGTCGGCCGGCGGGACGACGCCCGAACAGCCAGCTCACGAGTCGCTGCACCGGAGGCATCACCCACGCCGAGCCGAGCACCAGGCCGATGAAGGAGCCTGCTCCGCCGAAGAAGGCGATCAGCACACCGATCGGGTTCACCAGGACGCCGACGGCCAGACCGATCAGCAGCAGGCCGAAGCCGGTGATCATGAAGAGCAGCGCAAAGATCAACTTGATCTTGCTTGCCCTGGCCTCGCCAAGATTTGGCTCCTGGGCCGAACCGGTGGCCTGGATCGGGGAGACGCGCAATGCTTTGGCCGAGCCGACGTAGCCCGACAGCCAGGTGACCGCGATCGTGCACACCAGCGGCAGGAACAGCAGCGGATCGAAGGCGTTGAAGGCGAAATCGCCCAGTCCCAGCTCGGCCTGGCCCTTGAGCCAGCCGAGCATGATCAACGCAATCACCACCCCCAGGATGGCGCCCAGAATCGAACCGGCGACGCCCACCAACAAGCCCTCGGCCGAGACCGCCCTGCGCAGGGTCTTCGAGGAGGCGCCAACCAACCTCATCAACGCGATCCGCTTCACCCGGCCGGCAATGATGATGCCGAACGTGTTGGAAATGACCAGGCCCGAAACCAGTAGGGCGACGCCATAGAAGATGCCGAAGAAGAGCCCCAGCATCAGCACAGCTGTACCCGATCCCTCCAGGGCGTCCTGGCCGCGCAGGACCTGGGTGAGCATCGCGATGCCCTCGACGATCACCGTGCCGAACAGGGCGGCGATGGTGACCACCAGGATGCTGGGAATGTGTTCGGTGGGGTTGGCGCGCAACTCGCGCAATGCGTACTTCATCAGGCGGCCGATCCGTGCATGGCGTTGGCCTCGAGCTGCATCATCACGCCGGAGACGTCGGCGGCGGTGTACGGGGCGCGCAGTTCCTGCACGAGCCGGCCGTCGACGATGAAGACCACGCGGTCGGCGTACGAGGCGGCGTGCGCATCGTGGGTGACCAACGCAATCGACTGGCCGTAGTCGCGGACTGACTGCCCCAGAAGGGTCAGCACCTCGTGCGAGGTGCGCGAATCAAGGTTGCCGGTCGGCTCATCGGCAAAGATCATGTCCGGCCGGGTGGCCAGCGCGCGAGCGATCGCCACCCGTTGCTGCTGACCGCCGGACAGTTCGCCCGGGCGATGCTTCACCCGATCGGTCAGGCCGAGCCGCTCGATCAGTGAATCGATCCACTGCTGTTCGGTGGCATCGGGGCTCCGGTTGTCCAGCTCGAACGGGAGCAGCACGTTGCCCAGGACGTCGGTGGTCGGGACCAGGTTGAATGCCTGGAAGATGAAGCCGATGTGGCGGCGGCGGATGGTGGTGAGTTCCTCATCGCCCAGGGCGGTGATGTCGCGGTCACCGATCATCACCTGACCGGTGGTGACGGTGTCCAGACCGGCCAGCACATGCATCAACGTGGACTTGCCCGAGCCCGACGGGCCCATGATCGCGGTCATCCGGCCCTGCTCGAAGTCCAGGCTGACGTTCTCCAGAGCGGTCACTGCGGTGTCGGCGCGGCCATACCGCTTGGTGACGTTGATCGCCCGAGCGGCATGCGTCCGGGAGGCACTCCGGGGTTCGGGCAGGGCCGCGGCGGTGTCCGTCGTCGGCGACGGCGCCTGGGCAGCACGTCGCGGGGTGTGGGCAGGGGCAGGAGTCTGGGACTGGCTCATGGGGCCAACGTTAGGGCGTTGATCAAGCCGAATCAGGGTGAATCAGGGGACCTCGGGGGCCGTGGGCACCCAGGTCGGGACCGTGGTCAGGGGGCCGGTACGACCGTGGTCCGACCTTCGGTGCTGAAAAGGGGCAGGCTCACGGCCACTGCCGGGGCTCTGTGTCGGCTGTGCGGCTCAGCGTGCCGATTTTCGGGAGTCAGCCCGATTTTCGGGAGTCAGCCCGCTTTTCTGGAGTCAGCCCGCTTTTCTGGAGTCAGTCGGCGACGCCGTACAGCCGGTCGCCGGCATCGCCGAGCCCGGGCACGATGTAGCCGTTCTCATCGAGTTTGTCGTCAACGGCGGCGACGACGAGAGTGCACGGCACGTGCAGGCCGGCGGTGAGTTCCTTGAGACGCTCGATGCCTTCGGGCGCGGCGAGCAGGCAGATGCAGGTGATGTCGTCGGCGCCGCGGTCGACCAGGAAGCGAATCGTGCCACCGAGTGACCCACCAGTGGCCAGCATCGGATCGAGCACGTAGCACTGACGCCCGGCAAGATCCTGGGGCAGGCGTTCGGCGTATGAGACTGGCTGCAGCGTCTCCTCGTTGCGGACCATCCCGACGAACCCGACCTCCGCGGTCGGCATCAGCCGGCTCATGCCCTCCAGCATGCCGAGGCCAGCGCGCAGGATCGGTACGACGAGCGGCTCGGGCTTTTGCAGGCGGACACCGTGCGCTGGCGACACCGGGGTTCGTACGGTGATGGGCTCGACGCGGACCTGCCGGGTGGCCTCGTACGCCAGAAGGGTGACTAGTTCTTCGGTGAGTCGCCGGAAGGTGGGCGAGTCGGTGTCCACGGAGCGCAGATGCGTCAGTTTGTGGGCAACCAGGGGGTGTTCGACGAGTCGTAGGTCCACGGGGGCACTCTTCCACACAACTCTGCTGCCACGACAGGCAAACATCTGACACCATGGCGGGGTGAGTGGACGGAGCCCAGATGTGAGTGCCTTCGATGATGACGAGTATGTGTCGTTCGATCTGAACGACGACAAGACGGCCGATGAGGGGTTCGACGACGCCGAGGACGAAGACCTCGACGACGACCTGGACGACGACGACCTGGATGATGCCGAGGACGAAGACATCGACTTCGTGCTGGCGTCCTACTTGGAGGAGGGACAACGTACGGTCACCGCCCTCAGCAAGGACCTTGCCAACGATCTGGAGGAACTGATTCGTCAGCTCCGCAGGCTGCCCGCCGACACCGGTGCGGTCGGCTTCGTCAGCCTCGACACCGACATGTTCGTGATCGCCCGGATCCGTGGCGAGCATGTGCAGGTCCTGCTGTCAGACGGATCGATGGCCGGGGAGTGGCCGATCGCCCGTGACGTCGCCGATCTGCTGGGACTCGACGGCATCCCCGACGAGGACGACATCGACCCGATCGGCGACCTGAACATCTTCGACGACCTCGGGCTGAGTGAGATCGACATGGCGCAGTACTGCGACGATGATGCCGACACCGATCAGATCGTGATCGACATCGCCGAGCGGCTGAACCTGACCGGCTTCCGTCGGGTGGCCGAGGCCGAGCTCGGCGACTGATCATGCGACCGGCCGAGGCCATCGGGCTGGCCGTGGCCGAGGCCCGTGATGCTCTGGGCCATGGTGATGTGCCGATCGGTGCGGTCCTGCTCGGGCCGGACGGGACCGTCGTCGCCCGCGGACACAACGAGCGCGAACTCCTCGGCGATCCGACCGCGCACGCTGAGGTGTTGACGCTGCGGCGTGGTGCCGCTGCCCAGGGGGAGTGGCGGCTCGATGGTCACACGCTGGTGGTGACCCTCGAGCCGTGCACGATGTGCGCCGGCGCCTCGGTGCTGGCGCGCGTCGACAAGATCATCTTCGGTGCGTACGACCCCAAGGCCGGAGCCGTGGCATCGCTCTTCGATGTCGTACGGGACCCGCGCCTCAATCACCGCCCCGAGGTGATTGGTGGGATCCGCGCCGACGAGTGCGCCGCCCTGCTGCACGACTTCTTCGCTACCCACCGATGACACCTCTCCTCTCGTTGGCGGGGCGTGTCGGCCCGGCTGTCGCTGGTTGAGCAGCGAGGAACGAGCATCCGGCGGCCCCACGTCACTCGGGGCGCGATTGGCCCCGCGCCGACACGTCGCGGTATCCTCGTCGGCGGTGACGTGTCCGAGCGGCCGAAGGAGCACGCCTCGAAAGCGTGTGAGGGGTCAAACCCTCCGTGGGTTCAAATCCCACCGTCACCGCCACGAGTTGTCATCAGGACAACGTCAAGGCCCGGACCCACGGGGGTTCGGGCCTTGATCATGTCTGCGACGACGATCAGTGCGCCAGCTCGTCGGGTCCGCGGGTCAGCGGGGCGGGTCCACGTTGACTGCTTGCAGCTCTCCGACCTCGACGGTCCGTCCCACCGTCTGTGCCATGGGCACCGTGCCCGACTGGCCGTTGACGGTCCATTGAATGTTCCACTGCAGCGTTGCGGTGATGGTCTTCTCGCCCTTGGTGGTGAAGGTGAGGCCGCAGTCCGGGGACTTCTTGCCTTCGTTGCTCCTGGTTCGCACGTACGGTGTGCCCGCCCCGGTGCACGTCAAGGGATCCTCACCAGAGGTCTTGAATGTCACCGACGCCAAGCTTGCCTTCAGGCCGACGGTGATGGGGCCAACGGACTGGCTCGACGATAGCCCACCTGCGGGGGGATCGACCCACAGCCAGTACGGGTGACCGACGAACGCCTTGTCCCATTCGTTCCAGGAAGGGTCGGGCCCGATGTTGATCTTCGTCTTCGGCAACTGCAACTTGGTGGAGGCGACGTAGCCGATGGTCTCCGGCGGCAGCCCCAAGTCCGGTGCGGCCGGTGGTGGCTCGCCGGGAAGCCCCGCCATTTGTTCAAGGCTCGGGTTGTTCGGTGGGCTGGGACAACTCGGTGCCCGCAAAGTTCCATTCGGTCCGGGGACCAGTCCGGCATTGGCAAAGCATTCGTTGTAGGCGTTCATGCCCTGCTGGAAGGCCGCCGTCTTCGCCTCATTGCGCTTCTTGCGTTCAGCATTCTCCTTCTTGATGCGAGCGACGATTTCCGCACGCGTTGGGCCCTGCGCCTTTGTGGACCCGTTGCTAGCTTTGTCTTCGCCGTCCCCCAGCAAGCCAGCGCATTGCTGTTCAACAGTCATGGTTGCAGTACCTGAATCATCGGACGTATCGAGGTCCGTATCAGTGTTTGCCAAGCATGCTTGGTACTCAGCTTCAGTTGCGTAAGCGGGTGAGGTCACGATGCCAGTACTGAGTATCAGCGTTGAGAACAGAAGTAGCCACCTCTTTAGCACGACTTGACCACCTTTGTGTCGATTCCTGAAATAACCCATCTTCCGTTCTCTTGCTTTAAGGAAGCGATCCCCTTGACCAAATCACCAGCTCGAACCATGGTGTTTGTCTCTCGTTGAACTGTGTAGAGTTTTCGAGAATCAACGCACATGGCCAAATCTAGCTCCGTGGTTGGCCAATCGACTGAGCTATCCGAAGGTGAAGTTTTGGTCAAAACGGTCTCGCCCTTGAAG
>JAKDKP010000182.1 GCA_030453285.1 Propionibacteriales bacterium | reverse complement strand
AGCGCACCGGAGTGACTGTCTATGACGCGTACGGGGCGAACGCGGCCAAGTTTGCCAAGCTGTACGCCGATTCCGGAGTCGACACGATCGTCTTCGACATCCAGGACGTCGGGGTGCGGTTCTACACCTACATCTGGACGATGTACGAGGCGATGATCGCCGCAGCAAAGACCGGCAAGGACTTCATCGTGCTGGACCGGCCCAACCCGGTCGGCGGGTCGGTGCACGGCACGATGATGACCGACGGATTCACCTCCGGGGTCGGCAAGGACAAGATCATCCAGGCGCACGGGATGACCGCCGGCGAACTGGCCCGCTACTTCAACGGCGAACTGATCGGACCGGTGGCCGGGACAACGCTTGACGAGGTGCAGGTGGTGGAACTCCGCTCGTGGAAGCCCGACATGCTCTTCCATGACACGAATCTGCCGTGGGTGCTGCCGAGTCCGAACATGCCGACCACGACGACCGCCCTGCTCTACTACGGCACCGGGATGTTCGAGGCCACCAACATGTCCGAAGGGCGCGGCACCACGATGCCGTTCGAGTTGCTCGGTGCGCCGTACGTCGATCACCGATGGGCCAAGGAGTTGAACCAGTCCGGTCTGCCGGGGGTGGAGTTCCGTGAGGCGTACTTCACCCCGACCTTCTCCAAGAACGAGGGCGAGGTGTGTGGCGGCGTGCAGATCCACATCACCGACCCGTACAAGGTCTCCTCGATCGACGTGACCACGCACATGTTCACCACTGCCCGTGACCTGTACGACGAGTTCGGCTGGCGCGCGCTGGACGGCGACGCCCCCGGCCGCTGGCTCGGCCTGCTCACCGGATCCAAGCGCTTCCAGGAGATGTTCGAGGCCGGCAGATCGGCGAAGGACATCATTGCGGCCTGGCGCCCCGACGAAAAGGCCTTTGAGGCCAAGCGCCAGCCCTACCTGATCTACCCGCGGTGAATGGGATGCGGAGTTGGCTGCGTGCTGGTGCTGTCCTGGCTGCCGGAGCGCTGGTGATCGGCTTGGCGCCGAGTCAGGCTGAAGCCGGGATCACCAAGGGACGGTTCGACCGGCCTCAGTCGGACTACGCCAAGGTGCGCAAGCTCGCCGAGGGCACGCCGAGGCAGGTCGGTCTGGATGGCCCGACGTTGGACAAGGCATGGGCCGAGGTGGCGAGCTGGACCCAGACCAAGCCGGGGGACAAGTTCCCGCGCTATCCCGGTGCCGTGCTGACGTACGGGCACGCCGGCAAGGTCGTACTGCAGAACGCCACCGGATTCTCGCGTCGGTACGCCAACGCCACCGATGAACTGCCGCGTGATCAGTGGATCGAAACCGGCACCGACACCATCTACGACATGGCATCGGTGTCGAAGCTGTTCACCTCCATCGTGGTGATGCAGCAGGTGGAAAAGGGCCTGATTGATCTTGACGCGCCGGCCGCGACGTACATCCCGGAGTTCGCCCAGAACGGCAAGGAAGCCGTCACGATCCGGATGCTGCTGACCCACACCTCCGGCTTCACCCCCTTCATTCCCTTGTGGAAGACCGAACCCGATCGGGCCGCGCGCCTGCAGCAGGTGTGGGCCCAGGGCTTGGCGAACCCGCCCGGCTCCACGTACACCTACAGCGATCTGAACCTGATCACCTTGGGCGAGGTGGCCGCGAAGGTGAGCGGCAAGCCTCTTGATCAACTGGTGACCGACGGCATCACCCAACCGCTGGGGATGGTCGACACCGGCTACAACCCGCCGGCGTCCAAGATCAACCGGATTGCCGCCACCGAGTTCCAGGCCGCGCCCGATCGCGGCATGGTGTGGGGGCAGGTGCACGACGAGAACGCCTGGTCCCTCGACGGCATCGCCGGTCACGCCGGGATCTTCTCCACCGCCAAGGACATGTCGATCCTCGCGCAGGCATTCCTCAACGGCGGGACGTACGACCGCCGGCGGATCCTCAGCGAAGACTCGGTGACGGCGATGATCACCAACGAGAACACCGAGTTCCCCGACGACGCACATGGATTGGGCTTCGAGCTCGACCAGATGTGGTACATGGGCGGCCTGGCCTCTGGCCGGACTGCGGGTCACACCGGCTACACCGGCACCTCCCTGGTGCTCGACTTCGCGTCGAACTCCTTCGTCGTGCTGCTCAGCAATCGGGTGCATCCCTCGCGGGAGTGGGGCAGCGTGAACCCGGCCCGGGAGGCCGCGGCCACCGGTCTGGCCGATGCGATGTCGGTACAGCCGGCCAAGGGCACCGACTTCTGGAGATCGGATCGCGCGGCCAAGAGCACCAACACTCTTGATCTTGCGCTGCCGCCGACCGCCGCCTCGGTCGAGCTGCAGGCCTTCTTCGAGACCGAATCCTCCGACCCGTTCAGCCTCCAGGTGAGCACCGATGGCGGCAAAACTTTCGCCTTCGCGCCGTTCAGTGTGGACGGGGTCGCGCAGACGAAGCCGTACGGTGCCCATGGTCTGCGCGCCTGGCAGGACGTGACGGCGACACTGCCCGCACCGGTCGCCGGGAAACCGGTGGTGCTGCGCATCCAGCAGACCCAGGACACCTTGTACGCCGGGCGCGGCCTGCTCGTCGACGACGTGCAGGTCCGCGACGCCACCGGTCGCGTGGTGCTGAACGGTGAAGCCGCGGCCCCGTACGTGGCCAAGGGGTGGAGCCGGGCCACTCGTTGACCGACTCCACCCCACACCTTGGCACCCGGGTCAATCGGCGAGATCGTAGGCATCCTCGCGATGCGAGGAGTCGATCCCGGCCACCTCGTGCTCGGGATCGGCTCGGAAACCGATGGTGCGTTGCAGCACCCAGCCGATCGCGTACGTGACCACGAAGCTGCCGATCAGCACGGCCCCGGCGCCGACGGCCTGACGCCACAACTGGTCGAGCCCGCCGCCGTACAACAGGCCAGCCACACCGGCCGGTGCGGCGGGAGAGGCCAGCAGCCCGATCAGCAGCGTGCCGGCCAGCCCGCCGATCAGGTGCACGCCCACCACGTCGAGGGAGTCGTCGTAGCCGAGGCGGAACTTGAGCCCGATCGCCAGGCAGCAGAGCACGCCGGAGATGAGTCCGAGCAGGATCGCGCCGATCGGATCGACCGCGTTGGCGGCCGGGGTGATCGCCACCAGACCGGCGACGATGCCGGAGGCGGCACCGAGGGAGGAGAAACGCTTGTCACGAATGCGTTCAGTGAACAGCCACCCGAGGGTGGCTGCCCCGCCGGCGGCCAGGGTGTTGATCCAGGCAAACGCAGCGGTGTGACCGGCGGTGAGTGCCGATCCGGCGTTGAACCCGAACCAGCCGAACCAGAGCAGGCCCGCTCCCAGCATCACCAGCGGCATGTTGTGCGGACGCATGTCGGCCGATCGCCAGTCGTGGCGACGTCCCAGCACGATGGCCAGGGCCAGGGCGGCGGCGCCGGCGTTGATGTGCACGGCCGTACCGCCGGCGAAGTCGATAGCGGCCAACTGGTTGGCGATCCAGCCGCCGACGTGGCCCTCGGAGTCGAAGTCGAACACCCAGTGGGCGACCGGGAAGTACACCACGGTGGCCCAGACCGCGACGAAGATCAGCCAGGTGCCAAACTTCGCCCGATCGGCGATCGCCCCCGAGATCAGCGCGACAGTGATCACCGCGAACACGGCCTGGAAACCGACGAAAGCCAACGTGGGCAGGGAACTACCGTCGTCAGCGAGCAGCTCGGTCAGTCCGAAGTACTGCAACGGGTTGCCGAGCAGGCCGAAGCCGATGTCGTCGCCGAAAGCCATCGAGTAGCCGTACAGCACCCACAGCACCGACACGATGGCCAGGGCCGCGAAGCTCATCATCATCATGTTGAGCACGGCTTTGCGTCGGACCATGCCGCCGTAGAACAGCGCCAGGCCGGGCGTCATCAGCAGCACCAACGCCGCCGACGTCAGGATCCAGGCGGTGTCGCCGGAATTCACTTCCAAGGGAGTCACTGTGCTCCTCCTTGCTGGGTAGGTCTTGCGAGTGGTGTGGGTGCTGATCACCGGTGATCAAGAAGTGACCCGTGATCGCTGGCGGCCAGGTGAGTTGGCGATGTGCCCCCTCACTGTGCGGCTGCGGTGTTGCGACGTCGCCGCGTCGGTGTGACAACGACGTCACGAATCAAGCGTTCGTGTTGCAGGCATGTGACGAGGGGTGGCCGGGCGGAACTGCACGAGGGCACCCAGTCGGTGCGCTACGATGCAGCCATGCACAGGCGTCTGCTCCTTACCGGGCCGCGTTGCTGAGACCAGCCAACGCGGCAGCCCCTCACGTCCGAGACCGCTCGGGGAGGGGTTTTTTCATGTCCGGCCCACGGGTGGGCGACCCAAGGATGGACGACATGTGCAGACGAGCATCGTGAGGAGAGCAACAGTGAGTGACACCGAGCGCATCAGTGAGCCCGAGGCGACCGAGCGCACGCGCGGGTACGACGTCCAGGCCGCCCAACAGCGGTGGTCGTCGTACTGGGCCGAGCAGGCGACCTTCGAACCGGTCGACGACGGTTCGAAGGAACGGCGCTACGTCCTCGACATGTTCCCCTACCCCTCGGGCGATCTGCACATGGGTCACGCCGAGGCGTTCGTGATGGGTGATGTGCTGTCGCGCTTCTGGCGGCTGCAGGGCTACGACGTGTTGCACCCGATCGGCTGGGACTCGTTCGGGCTGCCGGCCGAGAACGCCGCGATCCAGCGCAACGCCCACCCGGCGGACTGGACGTACGCCAATATCGAGACCCAGGCAAACTCCTTCAAGAGGTACGGGCTGAGCCTGGCCTGGTCGCGCCGGCTGCACACGTCGGATCCGGAGTACTACCGCTGGACCCAGTGGCTGTTCCTGAAGTTCCGCGAGCGCGGGCTGGCGCACCGCAAGGCCAGCTTCGTGAACTGGTGCCCGCAGGACCAGACCGTGCTGGCCAACGAGCAGGTCGTCGGCGGGTCTGTGCGAGCGCTGTGGCGCGGTGGTCACCAAGCGCGAGCTGACCCAGTGGTTCTTCAAGGTGACCGAGTACGCCGAACGTCTGTTGGACGACATGGCGCAGTTGGAGGAGGGCTGGCCGTCGCGGGTGCTGGCCATGCAGCGCAACTGGATCGGTCGCTCCGAGGGCGCCTACGTCGACTTCCGCATCGAGGGTCGCGAGGAGCCGGTCTCGGTGTTCACCACCCGCCCCGACACCTTGTACGGGGCCACGTTCTTCGTGGTGGCCCCGGAGGCCGCGCTGGCAAACGCGATCGTCACCGACGAGCAGCGGCCCGCGTTCGAGGCCTATCTGGAGCAGACCAAGCAGGCGACCGAGATCGAGCGGCAGTCCACCGACCGGGAAAAGACCGGGGTCTTCCTGGGCGTGCACGCGGTCAACCCGGTGAACGGGGAACAGATCCCGGTGTGGACGGCCGATTACGTGCTGGCCGACTACGGCACCGGCGCGGTGATGGCGGTGCCCGCCCATGATCAACGAGACCTGGATTTCGCTCGCGCCTTCGATCTGCCGGTCACGATGGTGGTCGACACCTCAGAACCCGACCCGAACGAGAGCGGCATCGCGACCGTCGGTGACGGCACGTACGTGAACTCCGGTGTCCTGGACGGGATGACCGACAAGGCGGCCGGAGTCGCGCGGATCATCGAGCACCTGCAGACTCGCGACGCAGGGCAGGGGGCGGTCACGTACCGGCTGCGGGACTGGTTGCTGAGCCGGCAGCGGTTCTGGGGC
>JAKDKP010000181.1 GCA_030453285.1 Propionibacteriales bacterium | reverse complement strand
GCGAGGAGCAGGCGTGGGATCCGAGTGCGGCGATCATCATCGACAACCGGGTGACCGCGCACGCCGGCAACACGACGACCGGCTCCTTCGAATGGGCGGTCTCTGCCGCTGCCTCGATCGGGCAGCACTTCCTCGTCGACGGATTCAACATCGAGATGTACCACGCCGAGGGCTCGTTCAACCTGAGTCGCGTCAGTGGTCAACGCGAGAGCGTCCGACACATCATGATCAGGGACCTGGCCGAGATCACCACCAAGCCGACCAGCACCCTCAAGGACGGACTCGAACTCGCGGTGGCCGACTCCATGGGGCAGGTCGTGGTCGCCATCGCCGGCCGCCTGACCGCCACCGAGGCGTACGCCCTGGCTCGGGCTCGCCGTAATCGCGCCCTCGGGATGATCTTCCTGCTCGACGTCGACACCTTCCGCTCCGGCGGAGGCGCCCGGCGGGTGGCACCCAGCGACGAGGTGATCGAGGAACGCAAGCATGTACGGGAGATCCTCACCGGTGAGCAGTGGCGCGTGATCGAGGTCAGCAACGACAAGGCGGTCTCTGCTGCCTGGGATGAGTTGGGAACGATGGGGGTGAACGTCTGATGCGCAGCGACGATCGCCTTACTCTGGCGTCCCTGATCGCGACGATCCTGGCCACGCTGACCCTGTTGCCGCTCACCCAGGACCGCGGGTTTCTCGTCCCGGCATTCATCACCGCTCTGGCCGTCGCGGGCACTGGTGTGCTGCTGCGACGGAACCGGCTCACCAACGAGGCGGTGGTGCTCGTCGGTCAGGTGGTGGTGCTGTTGATCATCCTCGTGCTGTACGCCGGCATGATGCCTGCCGTTTCCGACAACCCGTTCGCCAACTTTGCCGGCCAGTACGGTGCCGCAGTTGATCATCTGCGCAGCCAGGCTGCTCCGATGGAGGTGAACCGACCGATCCGGTTGTTGTTCACCACTGCCGTCGGCGTGATCATGATCATGACCGACCTTCTGGTCACCGGCCTGCGCCGCCACGTGTGGGGCATAGCGCCTCCCCTGACGCTGTTCCTCGTACCGGCGATGAGCCTGTCCGATGACGTGTCGGTGATCGGCGGCCTGTTGGTCGCCGTCGGGTACATCGGCATCCTGCTGGCCGAGGGCCTCAACCGGGCCGGCCGATGGACCCGAGGTGTCGAGGTGGTGGAGGACGAGCCACGACGCTCCCCGTCCGCGGTGTTGTGGGGGTCGGCTCTACTGATCACCATCCCGGCCATCGCCCTGGCCCTGGTGGGCTGGATGGCCGTACCGACGACCAGCGTGCTCGACACCGGGCTGGGCAGCGGTCGCGGCAAGGACGGACCGCTGCAACTGTCCGACCCCACCCTCGACCTGCGTCGCCAGTTGACTCGGCCCGACGACCTGACGATTCTCACCTACACCACTGACCGGCCGACCGGGTCCTATCTGCGGTTGGCCTCTTTGCCCAAGTTCGACAACCGCGGCTGGCAGAACGCTCCGATCGATGTGCTGGAGGGACAGCCCGGCCCCATTCCGGGGCTGGCCACCGACCCCAACACCCGGCGGCGCACCACGATCAACATCGGTGACTTCAACAGCGAATACCTGCCCCTCCCGTACGCACCGAGGAATGTCCAGGTGCCCGGCGACTGGGGCTATGACGGCCAGTCTCTGGTGTACCTGTCGACCGGTGACAACCGGACCGAAGCCACCCGTGGGTTGAAGTACAGCGTGGACAGCGTCGACATCGAGCCGGACGGCAACGCACTCTCCACCGCCGCCGCCGGCAAGCCGAGCGACAACGATCTGACCGCCGAAGTGCCCGGCGACGTCCCGCAGGAGGTCATCGACCTCGCTTTCGAGATCACCAAGGACTACCGGACGCCGGCCCTGAAGGCGGCCGCGATCCAGTCGTACCTCCGCAGCGACGAGTTCACCTACTCCACCGAACCCGGCCCCGGTTCGGGGTACGAGGCGCTCACCAACTTCCTGTTCAAGGACAAGACCGGCTACTGCGAGCAGTACGCCGGGGCGATGGCGCTGATGACGAGGATCATCGGCATTCCGACCCGGGTGTCGGTCGGATTCCTGCCCGGCGAACAGGTCAACGGCGAGCGCTGGGAAGTGTCCACCCACGATCTGCACGCGTGGCCCGAGCTCTACTTCGAGGGCCAGGGGTGGGTCCGGTGGGAGCCCACTCCGGCCGGACCGACCGCAGTGGCACCGCCGTGGACGGTGGCCCGCGAGGGTGGCACCGGTGAGTCCCAGCCGCCCTCGGCCTCCGCCTCGGAAACTGTCGAGGAGCCGACCGGCGACCCCAGCCCATCGGCGGCCTCCTCGACCGCGTCACCCAGCGCCGCACCCCAGGGATCGGGCCAGTCCGGCTGGGGCAACACTCTGCCCGTCGTACTGGCCATCATCGGCGGCGCCCTGGTGCTTGCGCTGGCCAGCCTTCCCGCCCTGGTCAGGGCCGCCAGACGTCGATCCCGACTGCATGGTCGTGGCCCGATGAAGGATCAGGTCGAGGGACTGTGGACCGAGCTGCGCGACACCTCGTACGACCTGGGTCGACGATGGCCCGAAGGGTCACCACGCGCCATCGGTCGCCAGATCGCGAGCTCTCTCGAGACCGCCGAGGTCAGCCAGATGGCTCAGTTGTCCCGGACCGTTGAACGCGCCCGCTACGCCCCCGCCTTCAACCGGGCCGAAGAGCTCGAGGGACTGCCTGCGCTCACGCAGTCCCTGCGCAAGGGGATGGGACGCAGCACGTCGCGGGGCCGGCGAGTGCTGTCGGTGATCGCCCCTCGTTCCCTGTGGGTGCGGTTCCGTCAGCGGTTCCAGGGGCGCCGCGGCCACTGAGGCCGAGGCTCCCAGGCATGAGGGCCTGTGGTTCTCCGCCGGGCCGGCGTCCCCGCCGAGTGATCGTCGTGGGCTCTGCACGCTGTGATGCATGGAGAACGTCTGCGCAAGATCGCTTCACACAGACAGGTACGTTCCCGGGGAGATGACGCAGGGCCCCTGCCATGTCGGCGAGGGGCCCTGCGGAGACGAGGGAGTGGAGCGTCAGAGGCCGTCATCGCGGCGACGACGCCAGCGCTCTTCCATCTTGTCCATGAAGTTCTGACCCTCGGGTCCCGAGCCCTGCGGCTGGTGGGGCCTGGCGGTGGTGCCACCGCGCGTGGGCTTCGGCTTCGTGCCGACCGGCTGCCACGCGTACAGACCGGCGATCGCTCCACCGACCATGGCGAGGAAACCGATGATGCTGAGGGCGGGCCAGGTCAGCATGCCGCCGATCAGCAGCCCGACACCGACGAGGAAGGCCAAGCCCGCCAGGGCGGCACGTTTGGCGTGCAACTGGCGAGGGGTGCCGCCGCGGAAGGAATTGACCAGCCTCGGGTCATCTGCCGCCAGAGCCTTTTCCATCTCGGCCAGCAGCCGCTGCTCCTGCTCTGAAAGAGCCACGGTCACCTCCGCTGTGTTCCGTGCCGGGTCACCCTCGGCGATTGGTCTGTCCAGTGTATGCACCGAAGGCCCACAACGGAACATCGGTGGGAGTTCTTCGCCGTGATCTCGGCCCATCAGTCCCACCTGTCACAGTCTCAGGTGTCACAGCTCAGCTCAGGCAGTCAGGTCCGGGGGGACAGTTGTCCGGACGGGTCAACGTCGCCAGGCGTCACGCCCCGTCGGCGGCGATCGGACAGCACGGCCCGTTGCACCGCACTCGGCCCGAACTTCACTGCAGCCGCATCCATCGCCTGCTCCACCTCACGCCAGCCGTGGTCGGGTTCGGCCAGACTCGGCTGCTGGTGTGCCTCAGCCAAGGGCACCAGACCCTCCACCCGTACGCCGACAAGTCTGATCCGTGCCCGTTGGAGGCCCAGCTTGGCGTACAGAGCGTTCGCCCGGGCGTGGATCTCGTCGGTCCGATCGGTCGGCGAGGAGAGGGTGCCGGAGCGGGTGATGGTGGTGAAGTCGGCGAACCGGACCGTGATCGCCACCGTCCGGCCCACCATCTGCGCCCGACGCAGGCGACCGGCCGTACGGTCTGCCATCCGGAGCAGCTCGCGGGCGATCACCTCCGGATCGTCGGTGTCGGTGCCAAAGGTTTCCGACGAGCCGATGCTGCGTTCGGGTTCGCGGGCGATGACCCGGCGGAGGTCGCGCCCCCACGCGAGATCGGACAGCATCCGCCCCTGGTGCGGACCGAAGGCGCGGCTGAGGGTCTCGACCGGGGTGTGGGCCAGATCGGCGACGGTGGTCAGCCCGAACCGGGCGAGTTTGGTGGCGGTGGCCTCCCCCACGCCCCACATCTGCTCCACCGGCAGTTGGTGCAGGAAGGTGACGACCTCATCGGGGCGAACCTCGTGCAGGCCGTCCGGTTTGGCGGCGCGGGAAGCCAGCTTGGCAACGAACTTGGTCGGCCCGATCCCGACCGAACAGGTGATCCGCTGCTCGTCGTGCACCTGGGCACGGATCATCTCGCCAATCTCGGACGGGGTTGCTCCCAGTCGGCGCAGTGAGCCCGTGACGTCAAGGAAGGCTTCATCGACCGAAGCGACCTCGACCACGTCGGTCCACGTCTCGAAGATCGCGAAGACTGCTTCCGACACGTGGTTGTACGTGTCGTGCGAGGGTGGAATGATCACCGCGCGGGGGCTGAGTCGGCGGGCGCGGGTCATCGGCATCCCGGACCGTACGCCGTCGGCGCGGGCCTCGTACGTTGCCGACACCACCACTCCGCGGGTGGCGCCACCGACGATCATCGGTGTGCCCCGCAGTTCTGGCCGGGTCCGGAGTTCGACCATGGCGAAGAAGGCATCCATGTCGATGTGCATGATCACCGCCACCGACGCACCCCCGAAGATCGGGAAGCGTCGCCGGCCCCACCGATCAGGGTGGACAATCTGGCCGCGACCACCCGGCCACAGGGTCCACCCTGAGGGGATCCAGTGATCAGCTCAGACGGGCGGCGATGTGCAGGTACGGAGCCAGCGCCCGGAAAACCGGATCGGTGCTGATCTCGTGCTCCAGGGCAAACAGGTCCTCGCGCGACTGTTGGGAGCGTGCCGGAGCAGATTCGGGCACCAGATCGGCAATCGCCCCGATGCCGTGCTGGGCGACGATCTCGAATCCGGACTGGCCGAGCAGACGCTTGAGTCGGTCGGGGTCGAACCGGCGCTCGTCGTCGAGCACCTCGCGGGCTGACCGGAACTGGCCGTTCAGCGCGTGGGTCAGGGCGGCCGATCGGCGACCGGCCACCAACAGGCTGAGCAGTCCGGCCGGCCGCAGGCAGGCTGCCATCTCGCGCAGCGCGTCGGCTGGCTGATCCACGTACTCCAGCACCCGATGACAGATCAGGACGTCCACCGACTCGGTGCCGACAAGCTCCACCAGATCGCCGGCATCGCCCTGCAGGGCGGTCACCCGGTCGCTCAATTGTGACTCCGCCGCCCGCCGTTCCAGCGAAGCCAGCGCATCGGGGCTGGGATCGATCACGGTCACCGCATGACCCTGTCCGGCCAAGGATGTCGCCAGCCCACCGGTGCCGCCCCCCAGGTCGACAATGGTGATCGGATCGGTGCCGGTCTCCTGCTGCCAGTCGGCGAGCTGCTCGGTGAGCAGGTCGCCGAGGAACGTCTGGGAGACCGACCGCTGGCGTCGCCGCGTCGACGATTCCTGCGACGGCCGCGTCGACGATTCCTGCGACGGCCGCGTCGACGATTCCTGCGACGGCCGCGT
>JAKDKP010000180.1 GCA_030453285.1 Propionibacteriales bacterium | reverse complement strand
TCGTCCCCCTGCTGTACGGGGGCATCTATCTCACCGCGAGCTGGGATCCCTACGGCCAGGCCGACGAGCTGCCTGTCGCGGTGGTGAACCTTGATCAACCCGCCACCTTCGACGGCCAGCAGGTGAATGCCGGACAGGACTTCGTCGACAACCTCGAGGTCGACCGCGTCTTCGACTGGAGATACGTCTATCCCGCCGAGGCCAGCCGCGGACTGGCCGACGGCGACTACTTCATGATCGTCACCGTCAGTCAGGACTTCTCCGAAAGTCTCGTCAGCGGCCAGGGCGATGACCCGCGCCGGGCCAAGGTGATCCTCCAACGCGACGACGCCAACGGGTTCATCGTCGGGTCGGTCACCGGCAAGGCCCAGGATTCCATCGAGAACTCGATCAACGCCTCGGCCACCGAAAGCTACTTCCGAGCCGTGTTCGCCAACCTGGCCAAGATCCGTTCCGGTATGGTCGACGCCCGCGACGGTGCCCAACAACTCGACGAGGGACTCACCAAGGCCCAACAAGGTTCCAGCGACCTTGCCGGCGGCGCCGACAAGGCAGACCAGGCCGCCGACCAGATCAGCACAGGTGCCAGCACACTGGCCACCGGCACCGAGCAGGCCAAGACCGGAGCCAGCACCCTGGCGACCGGGCTCGGCAAGCTCGACACCGCCTCCGGCAAGCTCGCCGACGGCGCCGACCAGGTCGCCGCCGGCACCCAGCAGCTCAACGACAAGGTGCTGCCCCCGCTGACCGAGGTGGAAAGGGTGCTGCCCCGGGTGGCCGGCGACGCCAAGGCGATCTCGGCGGACCTGACCTCGATCACCTCAACCGTCGCCGGACGGACGAACTCGATCGCCGACGACCTGTCCCGTGCCAATCAAGACTTGGCCGCCCTCGCCAAGAAGTATCCCGAGCTGTCCGACGATCCCGCCTTCGCTCGGGTGTCCAAGCGAATCGACAGCGCCGATGGCCGCGCCACCAAGATCGCCCAGCGCACCAGCAGCGCAGCCGACAGCACGTCCATGATCAACAACCGGGTGCAGTCCAGTGACGGACTGACCGAAAAGGTGACCCAGGCACGCAAGGACCTCACCCAGCTGAACAACGGGGCGCACCAGGTCGCCAAGGGCGCCGGCCAACTGAACAAGGGGATCGGCACGGCGCAGTCCGGCGCCCAACAACTGTCCACCGGCGCAACCAAGCTCGACGACGGCGCCGATCAGCTCGCCGACGGCACCTCACGACTTGCCACCGGAACCGGCGACCTGGCCACCGGTGCTCGTACCCTTGATTCGGGCCTGGGCCAGCTCACCGACGGGGCTGCCAAGCTGCAGCAGGGACTCAGCGACGGGGTCGATCGCATTCCCACCCTCACCCGGGATGAGGAGGACAAGGCGGTCCAGGTGCTGTCCTCCCCCGCCGATGTGCAGATGCAGGTTGATCATCCGGCCGGTGAGTACGGCCGTGGGCTGGCTCCGCTGTTCTTCTCGATCGCCCTGTGGACCTTCGGCATCTCGGTGTTCCTGGTGGTCCGGCCGATCTCGGGCCGAGCCCTGGCCGGCCGTGCCGGACCGATCCGGATCGCCCTCACCGCCTGGATGCCGATCGCGCCGATTGCTGTGGTCGCCTCCTGGCTGATGGTGGGGGTCGTGTGGGTGACCCACGACCTCGATCCAGTGAACGGGCCCGGGTTGATCCTGGTGGCGACCCTGGGGGCGTTGGCCTTCTCGGCCGTCGCACACCTGTTGCGGACCGCCCTGGGGACGGTCGGATCCTCGATCCTGCTGGTGCTGTTGATCTTGCAACTCGCCTCGGCCGGCGGTACGTTCCCGGCGCCGATGTTGCCGACCTTCTTTGCTCGGATCCAGCCGATGATGCCGATGACGTACCTGATCGACGCCTTCCGGGTGGTGATCTCCGGCGGACAACCCGAGCACCTGGTGCGTGACCTCCTCGTCCTGACCGGGCTGCTGCTGATCACGCTCACCCTGATCACCCTCGTCGTACGACGGCGTCAGCAGTTCCGGATGAAGGACCTGCATCCGCCCCTGGTGGCCCCCTGAACTCAGCCTGCCTCGGGGGCGTCCTCCTCATCGGGATCCGCCTCATCGGGATCCGCCTCATCGGGATCCGGGGCGACGGGATGCACCAGACCGGGCAGGATCACTGCGATCGATGCGTTGAGTGCGGCGCCGATCAGCACCGCCAGTGACGTCACGTACAACCACAACAGCACCGCGATCGGCGCCGACAGTGGCCCGTAGATCGAGGTCGTGTCGGTGGCGAAGCCGAGCACGCTGCGCAGCAGATAGCTGCCGAGCAACCAGATCGCCATGGTGAGCGCCGCGCCAGGCAGATGTGATCGCCAGCGGTGCCGGGCCGGGATGGCGAAGTGGAACATCGTGGTCAGCACCGCCACCGAGACGATGCCCAGCACCGGCCAGTAGGCGACCACGAGGGAGTCAAGATCATCGGGCAGCAGGGTGGCCAGCAACTGCGGACCACTGAGGATGAGAGGGATCAGGATGCCGCCGATCAACATCAACATGATGAACACCGCAAACGCCCAGGCGCGTTGTCGGACCATGCCACGACGCCCTTGGTAGCCGTACATCACCGTCACTGTTTCGACGAAGACCGAGATGGCGCGTGACCCGGTCCACAGGGCGATCAGGAAGCCGATCGACACCACGTCGGAGCGGCCACCGGTGATCACCTCATCGATCGTGGGCGCCAGCACGTTGTCGATGCCGACCGGCGTGAGGAACACCGAGGCGAACTCCAGGATGTCGTCCCGCAGCGACAGTACGGTCGACGGGGAGAAGGTGGCGGTGACGAACCCGACCGCACCCACCAACGCGAACAGCATCGGCGGCAGGGACAACAGGGTGAAGAAGGCACTCTCGGCGGCAAGGCCGACAATGCGGTACCGGAAGCTGGCCAGCCAGGTCTCGACAACGATGCGCCGCAGCAGACGAAGCCACCGTCGCACCACCGATGGCACGCTCATCAATCGTTCGCCCGGTCGGGGACCGGTCCGGTGTCCGCCGCCTCGGCCCGGTCCTCCTGGGTCTCCACCGGGACGGCACTGTCCAGAGATCGGGGGCCGGGCTGGCGCGCCTCACGACGGTGTCGGAAGAACCAGGCGAACAGGGCGACGAGCACCAGGCCCTGCACGATCGGTGACACGATTTCGCGGACCCGGGTCACGGTCACGTCCAACTGCGGCGAGATCTCGACCACCCGCCCGGGCACGAACGCCAACGACAAGAAGGTGTTGCGCCACAGGAACAACCGATCCAGCAGGGACGGCGCCAGCACGCCCAACGGGATGAAGGCGATGAAGTCGTACCAGGACAAGGTGTACATCGCGGTGAACAACCAGGCCGTCGACAGGATCAAGGCCGTCCGTACCGCAACGGTCATCGGGTCGGTCCGTGGATCGACCCCGGCCGCCAGACCGGGGACCGCACTCCACGGCAGCACCGTCGACAGCATCCACGCCACGACGATCATCAGCGCGTACGACGACACCCCGACAACCACCTTGGCGGTGGCGTCGTCGTTCAGGATCTGGCTGAGGAACTGGTTGACCGGCTGTGCCCAGGATCCGGCCGAGACGTAGCTGCCGTTGCGGAGCACCGACACGAACGCCTTCGGCTGCCACCAGCCGTACGCCAACCCCATCGGGATCGCCGCCCCCAGACAGAGCAGGGCCAACTTCTTAGGCTGTTTGCGGTACGCCCACACCATGGCCAGGCCCCACAACCCGATGCTGAGCTTGGCGCATCCGGCCAATCCGATCCCGATGCCGGCACCGAATCCGCTGCGCCGCATCAGCATCATGCCGCCGACGGCGAAGACCACCGAGATCGCCTCATTGTGGGCGGTGGCGATGATCGCCCAGATCATCAGCGGGTTGAGCACCGTCAGCAGGACGGCGCGGTTGAGTCGATCACGATCACCGCGGGCGATCCACACCGTCGCCGCACAGGCACCAAGGAATCCGAGCAGGTGGAAGGCCTGCATCCAGAAGACGATGTCGTGCATGTTTTCGCCGCCGAGCGCATTGGAGGCGAGTTGGAGCCACGCGTTGATCGGTCCGTACACGCTGGGGGTGTCGGTCCACGGTGGCTCGGTCCACTTCATCACCGGGTCGAACTGTCCGCGCGTGATGTCGGCCGGAGTGATCTCGTACGGGTTGAGTCCGATCCGTTGGAGGCGCCCGTACCCGACGTACATCAGCACATCGGCCGAGGTGAGGGGTGGCACCAGGGCGGTCGCCGTACTGAGGGAGACCCCCATCATGATCAGTCGCCGTGGGCGGGGACGCCAACCCGCAGCCAGGGCTCGCAGCGCGATCGCGATGGACAGTCCGCCGATCGCCAGCAGGACCCAGACCGCGATCACCACCGTCCACTCGTTCGGCGGATTCTCCACATCGACCGGCAGGTACCACGGCGGCAGGAGGCTGCCCTGCCGCGGACCGAGGGTCACCGTGACCACCGAGGGCCCAATGAAGCCGAGCACGATGGTGATCAACGAGGACAGCAGGATGCCGCCGATGGCGAGGCGGTGGTCGCAGTGCCACGCCTTCGGGGTGTAGGCGATGACCGGCGACTCACGGCGCGAGGGAGTCGGGATCGCGGTCACCCGGGTTAGCGTAGCTTCTCCGGCGGTCCGGACCTGGGCAAGGACGGCAGGCCGCTAGGGTCGGACCATGTCTGACACCGATCGCATCACCGGCTCCGTCCGTTCCGAGGTGGGCCGCCTGCGGACCGTCATCGTGCACCGACCGGGGGCCGAGCTGCGAAGGCTGACGCCACGCAACAACGACGCCCTGTTGTTCGACGGCATCCCGTGGGTGGACCGAGCCCAGGAGGAGCACGACATCTTCGCCGAACTGCTGCGCGGACGCGGCGTCGAGGTGTTGATCCTGGCTGAGCTTCTCACCGAGACCCTGGACGATCCGGCCGCCCGACAGCAGGCGGTCGACCTGACCCTGACCGATCTGCGTGTGGGTGACTCGTTGCGCACCTATCTGCGCGAGCGGCTGGGCGGGCTGGACTCGGCCCACCTGGCGGAAGTGCTGATGAGCGGCCTTCGCAACGACGAAGTCACCGGTGTACGGACCGTCGTCACCTCACTGCTGGCGCCCGACGACTTCGTGATTGATCCGCTGCCGAACCTGCTGTTCACCAGGGACTCGTCGGTGTGGATCGGCGACCGGGTGACGATCACCTCCCTGGCCATGCGGGCCCGCGCGCGGGAGACCCAGATCACCGAACTCGTCTACACCTATCACCCACGGTTCGTCGGCACCCCGCAGATCCACGGCTGGGGTTCTGAGCACGTCGAAGGTGGTGACGTGCTGGCCCTGGGTGACGGGGTGCTGGCCATCGGCGTCGGCGAACGCACCACACCGGCGGGTGTGGAGCGGCTGACCCGGACGGTCTTCGAGCAGGGCCTGGCCAGCACGGTGCTGGCGGTGCCGATCGATCAGGACCGGGCCACCATGCATCTCGACACGGTGGTCACCCTGGTCGACGTCGACGCGTGCGTGATGTACCCCAACGTCGCCGACCGGATGTCGGCCTTTGCCATCACCTCGGACGGGGAACGCCTCCAGGTCGGCGAGCGGCGCCCCTTCCTGGAAGCTGCCGCCGACGCCTTGGGCATCGACCGATTCCGGGTGATCGACACCGGCCTCGACCCGGTCACGGCCGAGCGCGAGCAGTGGGAC
>JAKDKP010000179.1 GCA_030453285.1 Propionibacteriales bacterium | reverse complement strand
ACTTCGGGAACGGCTTTGTGGGGACCGGCCCTATGTTGCGAACAGCGAGACAAGCAAACCACACCCGCTGGCCAAACGAAACCCGGGCGGCCCGAGTCGGGATCTGCATCGGTGCACCGACCGCCGTGACACCGCGGGCGTGGCGCGTCGCCGAGGTGTCGGTGGCGTCTGGTCGAATGGGCAGGTGAGCAACGCCAGCAGGTCCACCGCCGGACGCCGACAGCCTCGGCAGCGCCGGTTCGTGGTGCGGCCACCCGCCCCGGCTGACACCGCCGCGCCGAAGCTCACTGCTGATCAGCAGCGCGTGGTCGACCACGCCGCCGGCCCGCTGCTGGTGGTGGCCGGGCCGGGGACCGGCAAGACCACGACGCTGGTCGAGGCCGCCGTACGACGGATCGAGGAGGGGGCCGGTGCCGACGAGGTGCTCGTGCTCACCTTCTCCCGACGCGCCGCGATCGAGCTGCGGCGTCGGATCAGCGCCCGTCTCGGTCGGACTACCGCCACCCCGCTGGTGTTCACCTTCCATGCCTTCTGCCTGGCCATGCTGCGTCGGTTCGGCGACCGTGAGGTGTACGGCTCCGACGTCCGGTTGTTGACCGCTCCGGAGCAGGAGTTCCGGCTCCGCGAGACGCTCGAAGGAGTCGACACGACTGACTGGCCCGCAGACCTGCAGCAGGCCAAACAGACTCGCGCCTTCGTCGCCGAGATGCGGGCCGTCCTGGCGCGCACCCGGCAGTGGGGGATGGATCCCGGCGACCTGGTGACGGCCGGTGAATCGGCCGGCCGGCCCGCCTGGGTGGCGCTGGGAGAATTCTTCGACGAGTACCTCGACGTGCTGGACCTGGAGCAGGTGCTGGACTACGCCGAACTGGTACACCGGTGTCGGATCCTGCTCACCGACACCGAGGTCCGCGATCTGCTCCGTCGGGAGATCGGTTGGGTCTACCTCGACGAGTTCGGCGAAACCGATCCGTCCCAGGTCGAGCTGGTGGCCGACCTCGTCGGACCCGGCGGGCACGTGGTGGCGGCCGGCGACCCCGACCAGTCGATCTTCGGTTTCCGCGGCGGACAGGGGCGCGGCGTGCTCGACTTCGCCGACCGCTTCCGCACCGACCGCGGGGAGCGGGCGCCGATCGTCTCGCTGGGCCGTTCGTTCCGGGGCGGTCGACGATTGCGGGACGCCTCGCGCCGGATCGCCCAACGCCTCCCGCTGGGCCGCCCCTTGCCGGCCGAGGTGGTGACCGCGTTTCGCAACCCCGAACCGGCCGGTGTTCAGGATCGGGTGGAGGCCTGGTCGTGTTCCAGTCCGGGAGCCGAGGGGGAGCACATCGCCGCCCTCCTGCGTCAGGCGCACCTGCACGACGAGGTGGCCTGGTCCGACATGGCCGTACTGGTCCGTTCCGGGCGCCGGGCCATTCCGCCGCTCGTGCGGTCCCTCACCGCAGCCGGAGTTCCGGTCGAGGTGGCAGGTGATGAGATTCCGTTGGCCGCCGAGCTGGCCGTCCGGCCCCTGCTGATGGCACTCCGGGTCGCCGCGGCCGGCCGCACTCTTGACGCCGACGAGGCGGCGCGATTGCTGCTCTCTCCGCTGGGTGGGCTGGACAGCCTCGGCCTGCGTCGGCTCGGGCGAGCGCTGCGGGCGGCCGAGCAGGAGGAATTGAACGGGGCAGGAGTGCCGAGGCTGTCCGACGATCTCGTGCGCAGAGCACTGATCGAACCAGAACTGCTGGACGACTGTCCCGATACCGTCGAAGTCCGACGAGCCAGATCGCTGGGCCGTCTGCTGATCGAGGTGGACACCATGATCAACTCCACGGCGTCGGACTCGGCGGGGGGTCCCATCACGTCGGTCAGCGCCTCGGAGGCCTTGTGGCGGCTGTGGTCAGCGACGGCGTGGCCACAGCAGCTCCAGGAGGCGGCCCTGTCCGGTGGTGACGCTGCCCGGCGAGCCGATCGTGATCTTGATGCGGTGGTGGCGTTGTTCGCGGTGGCCAATCGGTCCGAGGAGATCGCCGGTCACCGCGGGGTGACGAGCTTCCTGGCCGAGGTGGAGGCCCAACAGATCCCCGGGGACACCCTTGCCGAGTCGGGCCTTCGCGGCGGGGCGGTCCGCGTGCTCACCGCCCATCGTGCCAAGGGACTCGAGTGGCCGCTGGTGGTGGTCGCCTCGGTGCAGGAGGGGAGTTGGCCCGACCTACGGGGGAGAAGTTCCCTCCTGCAGGCCGATCGGCTGACCCCGTACGGTGTCGCCGAGCCCGAGCCGATTGCGTCCCGGATTGCCGATGAGCGCCGCCTCTTCCACGTCGCCTGCAGTCGCGCCACCCGGCGACTCGTGGTGACCGCGGTCGCCGGTACCGAGGGGGAGGGTGACCAGCCGTCGCGATTCCTGTCCGAGCTGGGGGTGCCGCTGCGTGAGGTCGGCGGCCGCCCACGTCGTCCGCTGTCCCTGGTCGGGTTGGTCGGTGAACTGCGCCGCACCACCGTCGATCCCGACGAACCCGTGGCACTGCGTCGAGCCGCCGCGGCACGCCTCGCCACCTTGGCCGATGCCGTTGACGAGCAGGGCCATCGGCTGGTCCCACAGGCCGATCCGGCCACCTGGTGGGGGATGCGGATGTTGACCGAGGCCGAGGCGCCGGTCGATTCCGAACAGGTTCGGATGTCGGGTAGTCAGCTCGGTGCCATTCTGTCCTGCCCCCGAGCCTGGTTCCTGTCCCGTCGCGCCAGTGCCGAGCGTGGCCGTACGGCAGCGGCGAACTTCGGGTCGGTGGTGCACGTGCTGATCGAGCACGCCCAACGGACCGGCCAGGACCCGTACACGATGGCCAGCCATCTCGACGAGGTGTGGGCGCAGATCAACTTCGACGCCGCCTGGTTGTCGGGGGTGGAGCGGATCGCCGCCGAGGCTGCCCTGGAACGGTTTGCCGGCTGGCAGCAGCAACGTCCCGGCCATGAGGTGATCGGCATCGAGGCGCCCTTCGCGACGACGGTGCGGTGCGGCGACGAGGAGGTGTTGATCAACGGCACGATCGACCGTCTGGAGCGTGATCAACTCGGGCGAGTGCACGTGGTGGACTTCAAGACCTCACGGGCCAAGCCGCCCCGGGATGCGGCCACCATGGAACAGCTGGGTCTCTACCAGTTGGCCGTCGCCTCCGGAGCGGTCGAAGGGGTGCCGGCCGGTACGCCGATCGCGGGAGCCGAGTTGGTGTTCCTGCGCCACGAGACGACCCGGGCACCCGGCGTGGCGGTCAGCGTGCATCAACCCTCGCTGGACGACGTCCCCTGGCCAGAGGGCGAGACGGCCGACGGGGCCGAACCGGACCTGTCCACCGGGCCGACCTGGGTGCACGAACGCCTCGCCCGGGCAGCGGGGATCATTCGCTCCGAACGGTACGACGCGATCCGCGGCGAGTCCTGCCGCTGGTGCCAGTTCATCACCAGTTGCCCCGCGCAGGGACGTGGCCGGCAGGTGGTCGCATGAGCATTCCCTCGATGATCGAGCAGCCCTCTGACCGGGTGATCAACAGTGTCGAGGATCTGTGTCGACTGCTGGAGATCCCGTTCTCGGATCAGCAGCTCGAGGCGATCACCGCACCGTTGGAGCCTGGCGTGATCATCGCCGGTGCCGGATCCGGCAAGACGACCGTGATGGCCGCCCGTGTGGTGTGGCTGGTGGGCACCGGTGTGGTGCGGCCCGAGGAGGTGCTCGGTCTCACTTTCACCCGGAAGGCGGCCGCCGAGTTGTCGGCGCGGGTCCGGCATGCGCTGACCATGGCGGGTGTGGTCAGCACCGACGGGGTGGACGAGTCGGGTGAGCAGTTGATCATGACCTATGACGCCTTCGCTGCGCGGCTGGTGACCGATCACGGGCTGCGGATCGGAGTCGACGCTGACCCGACCATGATCACCGGAGCCACCCGGCACCGACTCGCCTCGCGGGTGGTCGCCTCTGCCGCCGGCCCTTTCGAGAACATCTCCCGGTTGCGTCCGGCCACGGTCACCGAACGCGTCTTGCAGCTTGATCAGGAGATGCAGCAACATCTGGTCGGCACCGTCGAACTCGAACGGCACGCCTGGCGATTCGGTCAGGATCTCGAGCGTGCCCCGCGATCGACCAGGGGGCAGGTCTACAAGGACCTGCGCACCGTACGGGAGAAGCTGGACGAGCGTCTCGAACTGGCCAGCCTCGCCGTGGACTACGCCGCCGTGAAACGGCGACTGGGGGTGGTCGAGTTCGCCGACCAGATGTCGGTCGCCGCCGAGTTGGCGCGCCGTGTCCCCGAGGTGTCGACCCAGCTGCGGGCCACGTACAGAGTGGTGCTGTTGGACGAATACCAGGACACCTCCTCGGCCCAGGCGTTGATGCTCCAGGGACTGTTCTCCGGCGCCGACGTCGAGTCCGGGCGCGGACACCCGGTGACGGCGGTGGGCGACCCCTTCCAGGCCATCTACGGCTGGCGCGGTGCGGCGGCCAGCAACATCACCGGATTCGGTGGCGACTTCCCGAAGCTCGACGATGCTCCGGCACGTGAGTTCGCCCTGACCGTGAACCGACGTAGTGGGCAGACCGTCCTCGACGTGGCCAATGTGCTTGCCGAACCGCTTCGCGGGGCCGACGAGGTCGGGGTCGACCGACGACTGGTGGCCGGCGAGGGTGCCGGGTCGGCCGAGGTGCACGCGGCAACATTCAGCACCTGGCCAGAAGAAGTGGCCTGGATCTGCGACCGGATCGTCAATCTCGGGCCGCCGGTGGACACTCCCAGAGCTCGACGCGGACGGAGGACCGCTCCCGAGGGAGAGGCGGCGGCCATCCAGCGCTGGTCCGACCTGGCGGTGCTCACCCGCCGCAACGCCGACGTGGCAGAGATCTACGCCGAGTTGACTGCCCGTGACGTGCCAGCCGAGATCGTTGGTCTCGGAGGTCTGCTGCACCTGCCCGAGGTCTCCGACGTGATCGCCACCTTGCGGGTGATCGACGACGTCACCGCCAACCCCGAACTGATCCGGCTGCTGAGCGGACCTCGCTGGGCGATCGGTGCTCGTGATCTGGCCCTGCTCGGCAAACGGGCCCGTGATCTGGCCCGGACCGGACCGGCCGGTCAGGCCCTGGCGGGGGCGACCGTGCTGGACGACCTGGCGGTGGCCGTCGCCGAGGCCGACCCGACCGAGGTGGTCAGCCTGCTCGACGCCCTGGAGAGCCCCGGTGACCTCCCGTACGGCGTCGACGCCCGACAGCGGTTCACCCGACTGGCCGGTGAGTTCACCACCTTGCGGCACCATGCCGACGAGCCGGTGCTCGACCTGACGCGTCGGGTGATCACCATGCTTGGGCTCGACGTGGAGCTGGCCGCCACCCCCGAATTCGCCCGCAGCGACCGTCGCGATCAGCTCGCCACCTTCGTCGACGCCGTCGGCGACTACGTCGACGTGGACGGGGACGCCTCCCTGGGTGGCCTGCTCTCCTGGTTGCAGGCCGAGATCGACTCCGGTGTCGGGCTGGAGCGGGCGGTGCCGACCGACCAGGACTCGGTGAAGCTCCTCACCGTGCACAAGGCCAAGGGGCTGGAGTGGACGGCGGTGTTCCTGCCCGCGCTGGTCGAGGGCACCTTCCCCAGTGATCGGGTCACCAGCAACTGGTTGACCAACGCCGCCGTTGTGCCCAGCCCGCTGCGTGGCGACCGGACCGCGATCCCGCAGGTGGCCGAGCCGTTCAGCATCCAGTCCTACCGGTCCTTCGCCGAC
>JAKDKP010000178.1 GCA_030453285.1 Propionibacteriales bacterium | reverse complement strand
AACCCTCAACCCGCTTAGCAGGCGGGCGCCATAGACCAGACTAGGCGACTCCTCCTCACCGGCGAGCAGCCTACCGAACCCACGGCACCCGACGCCAATGCGGGGCCGCCGAACGGTTGGTCGAGTTGGCGTCGGCGGCTAGAGTTTTGGTTCGTGTCCACCTTCATGTCGGATGACCGACCGCCGAAACGAGCTGCGGCGGCCAACGACAGCTTCCGCCGTACGGTGGCCTTCACCGTGCTCGGGACGATCCTGCCCGGTCTTGGTCTGATCGCGGGCAAGCGCAAGGTGCTCGGCACCGCCATCCTGGCCACCTTTCTCCTGCTGGTGCACATCTTGGTGATCGGCATCCTGGTGAACCGCCGCGGTGCGATGGCGATGGCTCTCAACCCCGATGTGCTGCGCGGGGTCGGTGTGGCCCTCGGCGTCGGCATGGTGCTGTGGGTCGGCGTCATCCTCGTCTCGCACGTGGGATTGCGTCCGCGGCGACTGTTGCCGTCCCAGCGCGCGCTCGGTTCGCTGCTGGTCGGCGGACTCGCCTTCCTGGTCGCGGCCCCGCTCGCGGTCGGCGCGGTCTATTCGTACTCCTCGGCCGATTCGGTCGGTTCGGTGTTCAAGAGCCAGAAGGACTCGACCTCGGCCACCAAGCCCGACTTCACTCCCCAGGACCAGAACGACCCGTGGAAGGACAAGCCGCGGGTGAACATCCTGCTGCTGGGCGGAGACTCCAACGACGGGCAGCGCCAAGGCGTGCGGACCGACACCGTCATCGTGGCCAGCATCGACACCAAGACGGGCAACACGACCCTGATCAGCCTGCCACGCAACACCGCTCGGATGCCGTTCCCGAAGAAGTCCAAGCTGTACGACCTCTACCCCAACGGCTTCACCAACGGCGACGGCGACAATCAGGAGTACGCCCTCAATGCGATGTACGACAACGTCCCGGCCGAGGCGGGCAAGGACGTGTTGGGCAAGACCGACAACGTCGGTGCCGATGTGCTGAAGCTGTCGGTCGGCGAGGCCACCGGGCTCAAGCTGGACTACTACCTGCTGCTCGACATCGAAGGGTTCCGGCGCCTGATCAACGCCCTGGGCGGGATCACCGTCAACGTCAACCAGCCGGTGGCGGTCGGCGGCAACACCGACAAGGGGATCGCTCCGGACCGCTATCTCAAGGTGGGCCCGAACCAGCACCTCAACGGTGCCGATGCGATGTGGTTCGCGCGTGGCCGGTTCGGCTCGGACGACTTCGAGCGGATGGGCCGCCAGCGCTGCACGATCGACGCGATCATCAGCCAGGCCAACCCGCAGACCCTGTTGAGCCGGTACGAGGCGATCGCCCGGGAGGGCAAGAACCTGGTCATCACCGACATCCCGCAGGAGGCGTTGCCCGCCTTCGCCGATCTGAGCCTGAAGGTGAAGGATGGCCAGCGTCGCAGCCTGACCTTCGTCAGCGGCAAGAACGGATTCATCAGCTCCAGTCCCGACTTCGATCGGATGCGTGAACGGGTGAAGGCTGCCTTGGGCGACACCTCCAAGCAGGAGGGCAAGCCGTCCTCCCCCGGCACGGCAAACCCGCCGCCCGGCACCTCGTCCTCATCCGGACCGGACGCCTCGTCGAGCCCGTCGGCGAAGAAGACACCCACGTCGCCGTCGACCGGCAAGAGCTCCAGCTCCACCGATGACGAGAGTGGCGAGAACACCCAGGACGCCTGCGCGTACAACCCGGTCTGACTCCCACTGAGCCGGTGTGCGGCGTCCCGGTCGGTGGTCGGATAGAATCCGACGGCCACCTGTGGGACGGAGTTCGTTGGTTCCCGGGGTGGGCGAGGTCGCATAGTGGACTAGTGCAGCCGCCTTGAAAGCGGCCGAACGGCTCAAACCGTTCCGTGGGTTCGAATCCCACCCTCGCCGCGTGCAGCACAGAATTCCACCGCGGTATCCGTACCCGGCGATGGTGGGGGCCTTCGGGGTCGAAGCGATCGGGTTCGTGCTGATCGTCGCCACCCGGCCACCCGTGCAGTACGTGGGATGGGTCGTGCTGGTGCTGGCCGCCGTGGCCGCCGGATGGGTGATGCTGCGTTGGACACGCTCCGGACTGATCATTGACCTCACCGACGAGGGGTGGGTCGTCCGCGCCAATGGCAGGTTGATGCGCGGACTCTGGGCCGACGTTGCCGAGGTCTCGGCCACCGATGCCCGGGTACGCCTGGTGCCCACCGAAGGGCAGACCGTGGTGATCGAGTCCCCCGGCGGTGCCGACAAGCAGCGGTTCGCCACTCTCCTCGCCGACATCACCCGTCATCTCGACCGTCACCGCGCAGGCTGAGAACCTTGCCCCGTCCTCCCTCCGGATCGGGCAGGATGGGGCCATGCTCCTGGCCGAGGTCGCCACCACCAGTGCCGCCGTGGCGGGTACCCGTTCGCGGCTGGCCAAGCGTGACCTGTTGGCCGGCCTGCTCGGACGAACACCCGCCGATGACCTGCCGATCGTGATCCCCTACCTCGCCGGTGAATTACGGCAACGCCGTACCGGCATCGGGTGGGCCCAGTTGGGATCCCTGCCCGACCCGTCCGACCAGCCCCGGCTGCAGGTGTCCGAGGTTGACGCGGCGTTCGAACGGATCGCCGCATTGTCGGGCAGCGGTTCGGTGAGCGCCCGCAAGGTCCAGGTGTCCACACTCTTCGCCGCCGCCACCGGCGAGGAGCAGCACCTGCTGCGGGGGCTGATCTCTGGTGAGGTCCGACAGGGCGCCCTCGATGCAGCCATCCTTGATGCGGTAGCGGCCGCCTCGAATGTGCCCCTGCCGACCCTGCGCCGGGCCGCCATGCTGCGCGGGTCGACCGCCCCGATCGCGGTTGCGGCCCTGACCGCCGGCGCAGCAGCGGTGGCCGCATTCGATGTCACGGTCGGACAGCCCGTACGCCCCATGTTGGCCTCCTCGGCACCCGACATCGCCGCCGCCTTCACCAAGATCAAGAACGCCCGCAGTGTGGACACCAAGCTCGACGGGATCCGCATCCAGGCGCACAAGAATGCCGACGGGGTGCGCCTGTTCACCCGCAGCCTTGACGAGGTGACCGAGCGCCTGCCCGAGGTCGCTGCGGTGGTCGCTGCACTGCCCGCCACGGAGTTGATCATCGATGCCGAGGTGCTCGCCACCGATGTCAGCGGCCGGGCGCTCCCCTTTGCCGAGACTGCTTCGGCGACGGCCACCCACCCGGTGCTGGGCGGGGACGAGGCGGTCCCCACCACCCGGCTCGTGCCGGCCGTCTTCGACGTGTTGTACGTTGACGGCGAGTCCATGATCGATCGCCCCCTGTCCGTCCGGCTGGCGCGGCTCGACGAGCTGGTGCCCGAGCCGTACCGGATCCATCGTCTCGACGATCCCGATCCGGCAGCCGCGAACGCCTTCTTTGAGCAGGTGATCATCGAGGGACACGAAGGGGTGGTGATCAAGGACCTGACCAGCCCGTACGAGGCGGGCCGACGCGGTGCCGGCTGGGTGAAGGTGAAGCCGCGGCACACCCTCGACCTGGTGGTGCTGGCCGTCGAACACGGCAGCGGGCGACGACGCGGACTGCTCTCCAACATCCACCTCGGCGCCCGAGATCCGGCATCGGGTGGGTTCGTGATGCTCGGCAAGACGTTCAAGGGTATGACCGACGACATGCTCGCCTGGCAGACCGAGAGGTTCACCGAGCTGCAGACTCGACCGACGCCCACGTGGTCACGGTCCGTCCCGAGCAGGTCGTCGAGATCGCCTTCGACGGGGTCCAACGCGCGACCCGCTACCCCGGTGGCGTGGCCCTACGATTCGCGCGAGTGCTGCGCTATCGCGACGACAAGCCCGCCGCGGAGGCCGACACGATCGACACCGTCCAGAGCCTCCTCGCCGCCCCGGTTTCCGCGAGCTGATCATGGAACAGCTCCGGCCGCACCGCACTAGGATCGGACCATGACCGCAACGCCGCCGTTGATCATGACCGTGTACGGGACCCGTCCCGAAGCGGTGAAGATGGCTCCCCTCGTACGGGCGCTGATTGCAGATCCCGATCTGGCGCTGAACGTGAGTGTGACCGGCCAGCACCGCGAAATGCTCGACCAGGTCAACCGCCTGTTCGGCATCACCCCCGACACAGACCTCGACCTCCTGCGACACGGTCAGTCACTCAACCAGCTGGCCGCCTCGGCCCTGTTGGGACTGGACCCGGTGCTGGCCGAGCGACCGCCGGCGATGGTCGTCGTCCAGGGTGACACGTCCACCGCTGCCATGGGCGCGCTGGCGGCGTTCCATCGCCAGGTGCCGGTGGTGCACGTCGAAGCCGGACTGCGCTCGTACGACCTCACCTCGCCCTATCCCGAGGAGGGCAATCGCCGCCTGATCGGCCAGCTCGCGGCACTACACCTGCCACCGACGCCCAGCGCCCGGGACAGCCTGCTCGCCGAGGGTGTGCCCGCCGAACGGATCAAAGTCACCGGCAACACGGTGATCGACGCCCTGCTGCATGTGGTCGACCAGCCGATCCGGTGGTCCGATCCCCGGGTCGCCGAGCTGGTCGCCGGCCCCCGCAAGCTGATCGTGGCGACCGCACATCGACGCGAGTCCTGGCAGGGTGGGTTGGCCGACGTGGCGGCGGCCCTGGCGATCCTGGCCCGTCGAGATGATGTGGCCATCGTGTTCCCGATGCACCGCAACCCGATCGTCCGCGAGGCCGTGGCGGCCCACCTGCAATCCTCCGAACAGGTGCTGCTCACCGAACCGATGGACTACGCCGAATTCGCCCACCTGCTGGCCGCCGCGCACCTGGTCCTCACCGATTCCGGCGGAGTGCAGGAGGAAGCGCCGAGCCTGGGACGCCCGGTGCTGGTCACCCGCGAGACGACCGAGCGTCCCGAGGCCGTACGAGCCGGTGCGGCCCTGTTGGTGGGCACCGATACTCACCGGATCGTGACCGAGGTGACCCGGCTGCTCGACGACCCGACCGCACACCAGCAGATGGGCCGAGTGATCAACCCGTACGGCGACGGCCACGCCGCGGCCCGCAGCGTTGCCGCGATCAAGGCCCAGCTCGGGCTGGGTGAACGCCTGCCCGACTTCGTGCCAGCCCCGCCCCAGACCTCGCACCGCGACTGAACCTCAACCCGAAGCGGGCCTCTCAACGGGACGGGACCAGAAGAGGACCAGCACCAGCACCAGCCCGAGCGGGATCAACAACCAGTGCGCGTAGGTCACCGGCAACATCTGCCGGGCGATGTCGGTGCCGGCAAAGGTCATCACCGACCAGAACTGCACCCAGATGCCGATCACCAGGAAGACCGTGGCGGCCGCAATCCCCTGGGCGGCTGGTCCGAATCGGGGCCGGTTCGCCACGGCAACCGCGAGCGCCAGCACCACCATCTGCAGGCCCGGCACGAACAGAGGAACCGCACGCATCACCACGCTGAGCGGGCCGGAGACTGGCGTCCAGCGGGTGTCCGGTGCAAACGGTGCCGCCCCGCTGTCGACGGTCTGCACGCCGAGGTGTCGTTGGACGGGCTGGGTGAGCGCAGCCACGCCCCGATCCAGCTTGTCCGGCCACCGGTCGGGATGGGACACCGCGAACAACGCCACTCGCCACCACGTCACCCGATCTGCCACGGCCGCGTACTCCGGCCGCCCCACCCCCGAGCCGGGATCGGTGACCGGGCGACCGGCACCGGCGACCAGTTCGGGGGGCAGACCGAACCACGCCAGATCGCCCACCGGAT
>JAKDKP010000177.1 GCA_030453285.1 Propionibacteriales bacterium | reverse complement strand
GGTCACCAATCCCTGGGTCAGACTGACGTCCACCTCCGGCTCCTCGCGGGCCTCGACCCCGGGCAGCAGGTGGTCGATCAGCACCAGGGGGATCCGGTTGCTGTTGGCGAACGGCTTCAGCCGGGCCAGCAGCCGACGGGTTCCGTGGGTGACGACGTCGATGCCGAAGATGGAACGGGCCGTCACCATCGCGGTCGAGAAGCACGACACCACCAGCTCGACCTCGGCGGTCACGAACAGCACCTCGGCCAGCACCTTCTCGCGCAGCACGGTGCAGGTGACGCCGGGGAATTCGTCGACCGCGGCGGTGAACACCTCGGTCCGGGTCTGGCTGGTGGGGTGCGGCTTGAACACGATCTGGCGATGCCCGCGTCGGGCGGCGGCCTTGATCATGTCGACGTACAGCTGCTCCTCCTCGCCCCTGTCGAGCAGGCCGAGGGTCGTGAAGTACTGCCCGAGAACGAGCGCGAAAGGCCCGTCGACCGGCGAGACGACACCCTCGGCCATCTGCTCGAACCGGCGACGCAGCACCCTGGTGTCCAACGGCGCGGCGACCGCGCCCCACTCGCTCAGCAGCAGGGGTTGGACGCCCGGCAGCAGATCGGGGTGGATGACGCGTTCGATCCGTGTGCCGACCAGATCGGGCAGGCGGACGCGGGTCGGCCCGTACACCATCAGTCCGTCGGCGTACACGTCGATCGCGGCGTCGGCGAAACAGGCGGCGAGGCTGACCGCAGGAGAGGCCTGGATGCTCTCCACCACCAACCGGACCCGGCCCGATCCCAGCCCCCACAGCAGGCGCAGGTGCCGTTCGAGGATCGGCAGATCGCTGCTCGCCGGCTCCCACAAGCGGGGGTTGGTCGGCGACAACGCTTCGTTCAGGTCGACAATCTCGTCGAAGTGGTCGGCCAGGGCAGCGAAGCCGGGCGACTCGGGCAACCGTGGCAGGGTCTCGGGGGTTTCGGCGTGGTTGCTGACCACCAGGATGCGGCGGCTGCGCTCGGCGAACAGGCCGGCATCCAGGGCCGCAGCCAGGGTCGCCACCCCGTACAAGGTGGAGGCCAGGAACACCTCGACCGCGTCGTCGCTGGGTGCGAGATGGGCGCGCCGTTCGGGATGGGCGGCCGCCTCGGCCGCCTCATCGGCACCCTCGGTCTCGGCTGCGGTCAGCTCGGGATCGGTCGTCTCGTCGCTCACTCAAATTCCCTTCATGATCGGCCGCAGCGCCCGCCGCCGGTTGGCGTCCTGCACGGCGTACACCGAGTCGAGGACATCCTGCGGAAGTCGAGCGTACGAAGCTGTCGCGCGGGCGGTGAGTTGGCTCGACAGCGCCGGACCGTACTCGGCGACACGGCCCAGATGGTGATGTGTCATCGCCAGGTAGTTGCGGATCGCCTTGGCGATGAACCGATCGGCCTCGGGGTCGGCCAGCACCATCGCGACGATCCGGTCGAAGGCGGTGATGAAGTCCAACTGTCGGTCGTCGGTGATCCGGGTGAGGGATCCGGCCACCTCTCGCCGCCAGAACATCGAGGTGAGTCCGACCACGGCAAAACTCTCGGCCTGCAGGTGCAGGCGCCAGGTGACGAACCGGTCCTCGCAGGTACGCAGGTCGACCGGGAACTCGAGCAGGCCGCGGTCGTACAGGCGCCGGTGATAGAGGCTGGTCCACGGCTGCGGGAAGTCGACCGAGGTGGCCCGGTGCGCCGGCGCGATCCCGTTCCGTGGTGAGTCGGCGATGCCCCGCGGTCCGTGCGGGATCCGGTGCACCTCACGTACGGCGCCAAAGGCCCGGGTGTGGTCGGTGCGCAGATAGTCCACGCCGAGCCGGTCGGCAGCCGCCAGTGCCGACCGGTAGTGGTCGGGTCCGACGAAATCGTCTCCGTCGAGATAGGTCAGCCAGTCTCCGCCGGCGAGCCCAGATCCGAGGTTCCTGGCCGCCGACACCCCGATCGGCTCGTCGCCGGTGCGGATCAGCCGCACCTGCGGCAGGTCAGCGGTCGCGCGCGCCACCTGGTCGGCGGTGGAGTCGGTCGAGGCGTCGTCGACGATCACGTACTCGACCTCGTCGAAGGCGGCCTTACGCAGGCTCGTGATCGTCTGTTCGACGAAGTCGGCCTGGTTGTGGAACGTGACGACGACGCTCAGTCGAGGCATGCATCTCCCGTGTTCGATTCGGCTGGACAGCTCGCTGATGGGTGTCCGTCGATCGTAGGGCGGCGCCGATGAGTCGACAAAATCCGTCCGTGCCCCGGATCAGCTCGACGTATGCGGATCCCAGCCGGTGGGCAACGGGTCGGGCTTCTCGACCGTCGAGGCGATGCTGACACCCGGCTTCCCGAGGTTCTGCTCGATCGCCAACATCACCTCCAGCACGTGGTAGGCGAGCGCGCCGGTCGCGCGATGATCAACACCGGCCGCGATGGATCGCACCATGTCGAGCACGCCCGTGCCGCGGGTCGCCTTCTTCGCCGGGTTCGCCACGATCTCGTACTCGCCACCGGGACGAATGATCTTGATCTCTCCGTCGAACTGGTTCGGGTCACTGGTCAGCATCGTGCCCTCAGTGCCGGAGATCTCCACCTGGGCGCGCTGCACCGCGGAGTCGAAGCTGAACAGCGACTGGGCCACCCCGCCGTCGGTGAAGCCGAGCAGCGCACCGACGTGGGTGGGCACCGTGACGTCAAACATCTCGCCGGCCCGCGGACCCTCGACGATCCGCCGGCGCTCGTGGGCCTTCGAGCCGACGCCGGACACCGTGGCGACGGGCCCGAAGAGCTGGATCAGGGCGGTGAAATAGTACGGGGCGATGTCGAGCAGCGGTCCGCCACCGGCGGCGAACAGGAAGTCGGGATTGGGGTGCCACAGGTCCGGCCCAGGTGACTGAAACAGGGTGAGCGCGGTCAGCGGCTGCCCGATGTCCCCGCGTTCAATGATCCGTCGCACCTCCTGCCAGCCCGCGCCGAGCACGGTGTCGGGGGCGCAGCCGACGCGCACGCCAGCGACGGCGGCCTCATCCAGCAGGGCCCGGGCCGAGGCCAGGTCCATCGTCAGCGGCTTCTCGTTCCACACATGCTTGCCGGCCGCGACCGCGGCCCGGGCGACGTCCGCGTGCGCGGCCGGAGTGGTCAGGTTGACGACCAGGTCGACCTCAGGGTTGTCCAACACCTCGGCGACCGATCCGTGGCGGGCGATCCCGAACTCGGCCGCACGCTCGCCGGCGGCCTCAGGGCGCAGATCCCCGATCGCGGTCACCGTCACGTCGGGAAAGGTGGTCAGGTTCTCGAGGTAGGTCTTGCTGATCACACCCGCACCGACCAGGCCGACACGCATGCTCATGCCCAGGTCCGCTCATTGATCAGGAACGTGCGGCTGTCGCGGACCTGAGTCAGCATGTCGAGCGCGGTGTCGTCCAGTTCGACGATTCCAGTGTCGATGGCGGTCGCGGCGTCGATGAAGTCGAGGACCGGGACCGAGCCCGCGCCGACCGCGACCTGGGTCTTGGTGTCACGCGTGCCGTCACCGTCCTTGATGTGGATCGAGGTGACGCGGTCCCCCAGAGCGCCGAGCAGAGCCGGAACGTCGGCGCCCCCGACATGGGCCCAGTAGGTATCGACCTGCAACTGGATACTCGGGTCAAGTTGATCAACGAAGAACTCCAGGCCAACGCGCCCATCGAGGCGACTCTCGATCTCGAACTCGTGATTGTGGTAGCCGAGTTCCAGTCCGGCAGCGGCGGCCTCGACGGCCAGTTCGTTCATCCGGCCGGCGAAATCGCTGACGGCTGCGGCGTCGGTCCACATCTCGCGCGGGGAGGACGGCTGGATCAGTCGAGTCACCCCGAGTCGCCGACAGGCGGCGAAGATCGCCTCCCGATCGCCGTCGATCGGGTTGGCGTGGGTGCTGCGGGCGGCCAAGCCGTTGGCGCTGAAGGCTTCAGCCAAGGGCTCGACCCACTCCTCGACCCCGTACGGCTCGACATGGGTGTAGCCCATCTCGGCCAACGTGGCGAGCGTGCCGGGAGCATCGGAGGTGAGGGCATCGCGGACGGAATACAACTGGACGGCAAGTGTGGTCACCGATGTCACGTTACCCACGTCCGTACGACTCCAGTCACCCCCACGTACGGTGCGTCTCGCAGTGCGGAGGAATCTTCTCGACAGGGCCGCGGTCCTGCTCAGCGACGAGTGATCAACGTCAGATGATCCCTCGTCAGGTGATCAACCCCTGGGCGGCTCGGACTCGCCGACCAGACGACGGGCCAGCATCGTGCCCCCGGCCGTGGCGGCGGGGAAGGCGGCGATCGCCACCAGCGGGATCGACACCAGCAGGAAGACCGGGACACCGAAGCCCAGCACCCGGAACGGGCTGGTGCGCATCAGGGCGAACTTCTCGCGCAGCGATGTGCGCCCCCGCCGATCGCAAGCACCCGAGATCAACTCGATCGTGATCATCCAGCCCCCGAATGCTGCGCCGATCACGGCGCCAACGACCGATCCGACCAGCGGGATCAACCCGAGCAGGAACAACGGGAGCGCGGCCACCACCGAGAGGGCGATCAGCACGACCGACTGGCCGACCGCACGCGGAACCGACTTTGCCAAGCCCTCTTCGTGTCGATCGGTGACCCCACCGGCTTCGGCCTCGACCGCCTCGGAGATCTTGTCGTACACCGGGGCACCCAGGCCGAGGGTGATCGAGGAGAAGGTGATCGCCATGATCACCACGGCCGCGATCACGATCAACACACTGAACAGGATCTGCATCGCCTCTGCCAGACCGCCGGAGGCCCACCCAGTGAGGGCCGCGGCCAGGCTGCCGACGTTGAACAGCAGGACGACGAACAGGATGCCCATGAGCACCGAGGAGATCAGCGGCGACACCAGGCCGAGGCCGAACAAGCGTGGGCGGCGCAGCACGAGCGCCAGACCCTTGCCCAGCAGGCCGGCACCCCAGGTCAGGTCCCCGATCATCGGTTCTTCTCCTTGGTCTCAGACGATGTGGTGTCAGCAGTGACGGTGTCGGCGGGTCGCGCGGGAGGTCCGGCCTGCCCCACGGACAGTCCGGCTCGGACGGTGGCACCCTTGGCCTCGGCGGCGGTACGGAGCTCGTCCTGGAAGTTGATCATGGCTGCCGTGAGATCCGGATCACCGGCAGCGAGGATCCGTACGGCCAACAGACCGGCATTGCGGGCGTTCCCGATCGACACGGTTGCCACGGGCACGCCGGCCGGCATCTGCACGATGGACAGCAGCGAGTCCATCCCGTCGAGATACTTCAACGGGACGGGGACGCCGATCACCGGCAAGGGGGTGACCGCAGCCAGCATCCCGGGCAGATGGGCCGCACCACCGGCGCCGGCGATGATCACCTCAAGCCCTCGCTCGTGGGCTGTCCGGCCGTAGGTGATCATGGCGTCGGGCATCCGGTGGGCCGAGACGACGTCGGCCTCGTACGCGAGGTCGAACTCCGCACAGGCCTCTGCCGCGGCCACCATCACCGGCCAGTCCGAGTCCGACCCCATCACGATCCCGACGCGGGCACGCTGTTCAGCCATTCGATCCCCTCTCCTCCGGTGCCAGCTTACCGACGCCTGCCGTCCACCACCGGACGCTTCGACGTGCTCGTCCCTCGCTTGCTCAACGACCGGATCCACGCAGCAACGGCGCCTCACCAAGCGACACCGAACGCCCCCGAACAACGTTGGTTTTCAGTGTGACTCTGGTGCTGCCGTTGTTGCGGTGGTTGGCTCGTCTCACTGCA
>JAKDKP010000002.1 GCA_030453285.1 Propionibacteriales bacterium | reverse complement strand
CCTCGCCCACGGGTCCCGTACACCCGTTGGTCACGCGCCTCGACTCGACCGCAGTCGGTCAGCGTGTTCAGATGGCGACGGATGGCGGCGGCGGTCAACTCCAGGCGGCCGGCCAGTTCGGCTGCGGTGGAAGGTCCGGACTGCATGATCGATTCCTCGACCCGGCGACGAGTGGAGGCATCCTGGGAGTCACCATCAGCCACTACGTCCTTTGCACCACCTGGATGCTTCGAGCTGACTGGGCGAGCGTCCTGGTCACCGCTGTCACGGGAGTCGAGTGCATGCTCACGCATACGCCGGTCCACGCTTTTCACAACGCCGATGTTGTCTTAATCATTCCCGGGGTTCAAGCAAGGGTCGCCTAAACACCGGAAGTCTCGCTCGATCGACGTAGACTCCACCGGTGCCCATCACCGAGATGCTCGTCGCCGAGGGACTCGGCGTCGACCTCGATCGTCACCGGATTCTGATCGACCTCGACCTGCGCGTACGGGCCGGAGAAAGCACCGTGCTGCTCGGCCCCAATGGTGCCGGCAAAACCACCTTTGTCCGCGCCTGCACCGGTCTGGTCGCCCCCTCGTCGGGGACGTTGACCGTGTGCGGTCGTCGACCGGCCCGAGCAGCAGCCGAGGGCAGGATCGGACTGATGCCGCAAGTGGCCGGCGCCTGGTCCGGCATCCGCGCCGGAGAACTGCTGAATCACCTGGCCGCTCTGCATCGTGATCCACTGCCGCTCGCTCCCCTGGTCGAGCGGCTCGGCCTCGGCTCCGCCCTGACCACGGCCTACCGGCGCCTCAGCGGCGGGCAACAGCAGGCGGTCAACCTGATCGGCGCTCTGCTCGGCCGGCCGGAACTGGTCTTCCTCGACGAGCCGACGGCCGGGATGGATCCGCGGGCCCGCCGGACGACCTGGGGGCTGGTCACCGAACTGCATACCGCCGGTGTTGCCGTGCTGCTGACCACCCACGACATGATTGAGGCCGCCGAACTCGCCGATCAGATTGTGATCATCGACGCCGGACGCGCCCGGCTGAGCGGAACACCGGCCGAATTGACCGCCTCGGACCGCTCGCTCGAGGACGTCTATCTGACCGCCACCGAGAACTCGGCGGACCTGCAGTCCGGGCCGGTGACATGAGCGCCCTCGACCTGATCCCCGCCCCGAACCCGGTCGGCCGAGCCCACGCCGTCTGGGTACACGCGCGCACCGAGGCCTGGTTGTTGCTCCGCAACGGCGAGCAACTGCTGCTGGCACTGATCATCCCCCTCGGTGTGCTGCTGCTCGGCCGGTTCATCGGTAGCCAGTTCATCGGCATCAACGCCTTGGCCGGATCAGTGTTGGCCATGGGCGTGTGGAGCACAGGTTTCACCGCCACGGCGATCGCCACCGGCTTCGAACGTCGGTACGGGGTCCTCGAACGATTTGCCGCGACTCCCCTCACCCCCACCGGCCTGGTGCTCGGCAAGGCGGTCTCGGTGATCATGATCACCCTGGCTCAGCTCGTCGTGCTGGGGCTGGCTGCCGCGCTGCTCGGCTGGCGCCCGTCGCCGACGATCTCCGAGGTGGGCGTACTGCTGCTCACGCTGCCGCTGGCCATGATCAGCTTCGTCTCTCTGGCCCTGCTGATGGCGGGCCGCCTCCGCGCCGAGATCACCTTGGCGCTGGCCAATGTGGTGCACCTGGTGATCGTCGTGTGCGGAGGCCTCGTCGTCCCACTGGCCGCACACCCGGCCGGGCTGGGCGCCCTGGTCGGACTGCTGCCGACGGCCGCACTCGGCGAAGCGTTCCGCGCCTTCGCCGATCCGGCCGCAGTCGCCAGTGGCTGGCCCGTGCTGGTGTCGGCCGCATGGGCGGCGGCCACCGTTCTGCTGGCCCGGAAGGCATTCAGATGGATCTGAGCCCACCCACCGCGACCACGCCGCGAGCCCCCGAGGTCCAGCCCACGCCGCCGGTGCGGCGCCTGCTCTCCGTGCGCCTGTGGGGCACGCTCGCGGTGATCAGCAACATCATGATCATTCTCACCGGTGCGGTCGTCCGCCTCACCGGGTCCGGGCTGGGTTGCCCCACCTGGCCGAAGTGCACTGACACCTCGTACCTGCCGCACGCCGCACTCGGCATCAATGGAGTGATCGAGTTCGGCAACCGCCTGGTGACCTTCGTCCTCGCGGTGGTGGTGATCGGGTTGGCCCTCGCCGCGTTTGCCCGGACCGATGACCGGCACCCCCGGGGACGGATCCGACGCCTGCTCGTGCTGTTGGCCATCGGCGTTCCCGTGCTGGCGATCGGACTGGTCGTCATGGTTGCCACCGACTATCACCTGGCCGCGGTGATCGGCGCCGCGCTCAGCTATCTGATCATCGTCGCGGTCTCCCTGTGGCTCACCCGCGAGGCCACCACCACAGCCGACACCGCCGGACGAAACGCCCTGCTGCAACGGCTCGGACTGCTGATCGCCCTCGGCATCCCCGGGCAGGCCGTGGTGGGCGGCTTCACCGTGCTCACCGACCTCAACCCGTACGTGGTGGCAGGGCATCTGCTCATCTCCTTCGGGCTGGTGGCGATGTCGGTCTGGTTCCTGCAGACCGCACGCGAAACACCACGGAGTACGACCACTCGCGGTGGCCACCTCGCCGCCCGTTGGACCGTGGCCAGCCTGGTCCTGGTGCTCTGGCTCGGCACGGTGGTCACCGGATCTGGTCCCCACTCGGGTGACGAATTCGCCCGCCGGACCGGACTCAACCCCGAGCTGATGAGTCACCTGCACGCTGCCGCGGTCTATCTGACACTCGCCCTCACCCTGCTCACCTGGTGGCTGACCCGCTCCCGCACCGCGCTGCTCCTGCTGGTCGCCGAGCTCGCCCAGGGTGTGATCGGTTTCGTGCAGTTCTTCACCGGGTTGCCGATTGCCATAGTGGCCGCCCACGTGCTGGGTTCGGCCCTGGTGGTGGCGGCCGGGACCCTGCTGTTGTGGCACACCGCGGCCGGCAACCGGAAGTCACCTCACCCGACCGGGCCGGCTACCAACGTGGACGGCATCGCTGTCAACGACTGATCGGCGTGGCCTGGGCATCGCCGTCCGCGCATCCCCCAGCTTCACCCCGATGATGCCGAGCAGGATCAGGACCGCACCGAATCCCTGAGTCAGGCTCAACTGTTCCCCGGCCCACCACCAGGCGGCCAGGGCAGCAAAGATCACCTCGGTGATCGCCACGAACGACGCCACCGCAGAACCCAGGCGGCGGGCCGAGAAGACGCCAGTGACATAGGCCACGACCGTCGAGATGCCCACCATCCCGAGTGCGGGGATCCACCACGCCACGGCGACACCGGCCATCGTGGTGTCGGCCAGCGTGATCCCGGCCGGCATCAGCCCGACAACGATGGCCCCGATGACCGCGAGTGCGGCCACCACCATCCCCAGTCCGGTGATCGCGATCGGTGACAGCTCGGGCGAGGAGTCCGCAGCCATCACGAAGTAGACGGCGTTGCAGACCGCGGCCCCGAGGGCGAGCAGCACGCCGACCGGGCTGAACGCGAGGTTCCCCGTCAGGTCGAGCACGACCACCAGACCGATCATGGTGAGCACCCCGCCGGCGGCGGTGAGCAAGCCGGGCACGCGGCGGTGCCGCGCCCACAGGTACAGCACGACCATCAGCGGTGAGGTGTACTCCAGCAGCAGGGCCACGCCCACCGGCAGATGCGTCAGCGCATTGAAGTAGAGCACCTGGGTGCCGGCCACACCGAACAACCCGTACGCCACGACCGTGCCCCATCGCTGCCGCACCGCACGCCACCGACCGCGCAGGAGTAGCGCGGTGGGGATGGCCAGCACCAGGGCAGATCCGCCGATGCGGGCCAGGGCAGTCGATCCGGGCGTCCAACCGATCTCCATCAGCGCCTTGGCGAAGGGTCCCGACACCCCGAAGGTGGCGGCCGACACCAGCGCAACGATCAGCCCGGTCGGGCCGATCCGTCGGGCGAGTGGCGCCGACATGCTGCCTCCTGGTGGCCCCGAAGGGCGTCATGGGTGATCATGGCTTGTGCCAGTGACACTAGATTTGCCGTACGACAGGAGTCAAGTTGCTGTTCACCCATGACACCGAAGCCTCGCTGCAGAGCATGTCCGCCCTGGTCAACACCAGGGAGACCAGGCTGCTGGAGTCCGCTGCCGACCTCGATGACTTCTGCCGGACGTGGGAGTTCTCCGGTTCCCGCACCGGCGACCGGGCCGAGCTCGACGCCGTACGAGCGCTGCGTCCTCGACTGCGCACCCTGTGGGACCTCGACGAGAACGGCGCGGTGGACTTCGTGAACACCCTGCTCACCGAGTACGAGGCGCTCCCCCAGCTCGTGCGGCACGACCACTGGAGCTGGCATCTGCATGCCACCCGGTCCACCGAACCGCTGGCCGCCCGGATGGCGGTCGAGGCGGCCATGGCGATGGTGGACGTGATCCGCGCCGGCGAACTCGACCGGTTGCGGCTCTGCGCCGCCGAGGACTGCTCGGCCGTGCTGGTCGACCTGTCGCGCAATCGCTCGCGCCGCTACTGCGGCCTGGGTTGCGGCAATCGCATCAACGTCGCCGCCTATCGCGCCCGGCAACGCGACACCTGAGCCACCTCAGTCGAGGCCGTCGGCCAGCCCGGCCAAGGTGGCGGCGGCCAGCGCGGTCTGGAAGGCGATCTCGCTGGGGAGGATGTACTCGTGGCGGGCATGCGCGCCGTGACCGACCGCTCCGAAGCCACAGATCACCGGGACACCGACACCGGCAATGAAGTTGGCGTCCGAGGCTCCGCCGACGCTGGTGTGGTCGATCTCCCGCCCCAGCTCGCGGCCGGCCGCCAGCACCACCTCCAGCAACGGCTGCATGGTCGCGTCCAACGCCATCGGCGGACGGTTCCAGTTGTGGTCGACGGTCAGCACGACCCGATCGTCGGTCACGGTGATGGCGTCGAAGGCGCGGTCCACCCGCGCCATCTCGTCCGGACCGGTGACTCGGATGTCGACGCTCGCCGTGGCGCGGCCGGCGGCGACGTTGGTGCCCGAACCACCGGAGACCAGTCCGACGTTGATCGAGGTCCCGGCCGACAGATCGGCGATCCGAGTGACCTGAGTGATCACCTCGGCCATCGCGTGCACCGCACTGGCGCCAGCCAGCGGATCCAACCCAGCGTGCGCCTCGACACCGACGGTGGTGAGGGTGAAGATGCCGATGCCTTTGCGACCGGTCTTGAGCGCACCGGCCTGGCTGGCCTCGAAGACCAGGGCCGCATCGACCGTACGGGCTGCGGCCTCGATGACCGTCCGCGAGGCGATCGAGCCGATCTCTTCGTCGCCGTTGAACACGAAGGTGACCGTCGGGGTCGGCCGTCCGCTGTCGCGAAGGACCCGCAGCGCCCAGAGACTCTGCACGAGTCCGGACTTCATGTCGAAGATGCCGGGACCGGTGAGCCTTACCGGGCCGCCGTCCTCGCCGGGAACGGTGCGCACCGGCCAGTCCGCCAGGGTGCCGGTCGGCCAGACGGTGTCGTAATGACTGACCGCCAGCACCCGCCCCGGCCCGGTACCGGCGAAGGTCAGTTGAACGATGTCGCCCTGCTCGCCACCGGGAGTGAGTGTCCGCTCGTCAGACGGCCCCAGCAGTCGCTCGGCCAACGCTTCGACGTGGCCACGACAGGTGTCCAGAGACGCCCGGTCACGACTGTGACTCTCGACCTCCACGAGGGCGACGATGTCGGCGAGGATTGCCTCGCGCTGCTCGGTGGTGGCATCCAACAGGTCCGGCACGGGAATCTCCTTGGAGTTGATCATGATCGTCGTCTCAGCCGACCCCGAACGGGATGCCGAGCAGATACCAGGCGAGGAAGAAGGCGATCCACACCACCCAGATCACCGCTGCCAGGGGCAGGGTGAAGGAGGCGAGGGTGCCGATGCCGGCCGACTTGCGGTACTGCTGGACGAATCCCAACGCCATCACGAAGTACGGGCTCATCGGTGTCACGCAGTTGGTCACCGAGTCCGCCACGCGGTAGGCGGCCTGCGTGGTGGCCGGGTCGATCCCGAGCAGCATCAGCATCGGCACGAAGATCGGCGCCGCGAGCGCCCACATCGCCGAGCCGGAGGTGATCACGAAGTTCATGAACGAGATGATCACCGCCATGCCGAGCAGGATCGCCCAGCCCGGTGCGTCGACCGCCGCCAGGCGTTCGGCGCCCGTGATCGCCAGTACCTCACCGATTCCGGTCCACTTGAAGTAGGCCAGGAACTGCGAGATGGCGAAGAAGAGCACCAGGATCGGCGCCATGTTCTTGAAGCCCTGCACCATGGCGTCGGTGACATCTTTGGCACGGGTGAAGGTGCCAGCGGTGAGCCCGTAGACGATGCCCATCCCGGCGAACAGCAGCCCGATCACGCCGGCCATCCCGTCGAAGACCGGCGACTTCAGGACCCCGCCGTCCTCCCCTCGCAACGGCGAGGAGGCGGGCAGCATGATCACCACGACGAGGGCGATGAACAACACGGTGAACAGTCCGGCAAACGCGCTGGCGCGTCGTTGCTGCGTGGTGATGTCGAGCTGCGAGTCGGCGGACTCGTCGTGCTGGTAGTCCTCGTCGACGGCGAGGTCGGGCCTTTTGGTGAGCAGGGTCTCGACCACGACGGTGATCGTCACCGCGATCACCACCGAGGAGGCGAGGCCGAAGAAGTAGTTCGACAGCGGTCCGACCACGACCGTTGGGTCGAGGTGCTGCGCTGCGGCGGTGGTCAGGGAGCTGAGCAGCACATCGGTCGTGGTGATCGACGGGGAGGCGTCGTAACCGGCCGAGATCGACACGAACGCCACGATCGCGCCGAGCACCGGAGACTTGCCGACCGCCCGGAAGATGATCGCCCCCAACGGGATGAGGGTGACGTACGCCGCGTCCCCCGCGACGTGGCCGATCATGGCTGCCATCGCCAATCCGAAGGTGACGAACTTCGACGGCATCTTGACGATCGTCAACCGCAGCACGGTGTCGAACAGGCCCGAGCGCTCGGCGATCACGATACCCAGCGTCGTGGTCAGGATCGTCGCCAGCGGTGGGAACTCGGCGTAGTTCGCCACGATGTCTCCCAGCATCACCTGAGCGCCGGCAGCCGACAGAAGACTCTTGATCACGACCTCCTTGCCGGTGGCGGGATTGATGACCGTGATGCCGGCCAGCGCCGCCGACAACGCGACGACGATCGCGGCCATGATCCAGAACAACCAGAACGGATGCGGCAGTTTGTTGCCGATCCGCTCGATGGCACCGAAGAGCCGGAAGGCGGCGCGCATGCCGCGGGACTGGGGCTGATCAAGACTGACCTGTTCGGTCATCGTTGGGGCTCCTGGAGTGTTGACGAACCCGGCGAGATTAGTCGACTCGCCGACGGTGCGCACCTGCCCGCCCGCCCGATGGATCGCCTCAGTCGCTGAGCAGGATGGTTGTCTGGGTGCCGATCCGCTCAAAACCCAGCACCGAGGCGAGCGCCAGGGAGGACCGGTTGTCCAGCCGAGCCCGCCACTGGGGCACCAGACCGGCGTCCAGGGCCTCGTTGACCGCCGCCGCCGCCACGAGTCCCCCGTGGCCGCGCCGCCGGTCGTCGAGAGCGGTGAGCACACCGAGGTGGGCAATGATGTCGCCCCACATCTGGTACCCGGCCAGGGCGACCGGCAGATCGGCGGCGTCCAGCAGCACCCAACGGTCGGTCATCTCCTCGACTCCGGACTCGCCGATGTCGTCGGCCGGGCACCGCGCCATCAGGTCGGTGACCGCTGCCGGGTCGTCGGTCACCCGCGCCCCGGCCAGGTCGGGGTGCTCGATGTACCGGTCGGTGTATGCCAACGCTGCCTCGCCGAGCAGCCGTGGCCCGTGGCCCGCGGCCAGGGTGAGCAGCCGGTGCGGGGTGAGGGCGTCGTCGTCGTACGGCCGGGCGGCGTCGAGAGCCCAGGCTGGGCCGGACAGCACGCCCTGCCCGAACAGCCGGACGTGGGAGAGGGACTCGCCGTCGTTGGGGTCTTCGATCCGGGCGGTCTCGGGACCATCCCGGTGCGGGAGGAAGGCATCGTCGGGCAACTCGTGCATCCGCGCCCAGCACATGGCAATGATCGCCTCGGTGTTGGCGTCCAGGTTCATCGACACACCGTCATTGGATCAGCGGGCGTCAGAAGATCAGTGGGTCGATCGCGGCGGCGGCAAAGATCAGGGCGACGTACGAATTGGACCAGTGGAACAGCCGCATCGGCTTCAGCGCCGCATCCACCTTGCCGGCGCGAGCCCGACGCAACAGATTGACCGCTTCGTCCAGGAACACCACACCGGCCACAACGGCGACGATCGGATACAACGGCCCCGTGCCGGCGATCGGCCACAGCGCCACCGAGGCCAGGACCGTGACCACCGAATAGATCAGGATCCGGACCGCCACCTGGGGGGCGGCCATCACCACCGGCAACATCGGCACATCGGCGGCGGCGTAGTCCTCGCGATAGCGCATCGCCATCGCCCAGGTGTGCGGAGGGGTCCAGAAGAAGACGATCGCAAACAGGACGAAGGGCGCCCAGGCCAGCTCACCGGTCACCGCGGTCCATCCGATCAGCGGCGGGAAACATCCGGCAATGCCACCCCAGACGACATTCTGGGTGGTCCGACGCTTGAGCCAGATCGTGTAGACGAAGACGTAGAAGGCGTTGGCGCCCAGCGCCAGGACTGCCGACAACCAGTTCACCAGCAGGCCGAGCACCAAGGTGGCGGCAAGTCCGAGCAGCACCCCAAAGATCGTGGCGGCCCGGGGACCGACCAGGTGCCGAGGCAGGGCGCGACGGCGGGTCCGGCGCATCTGCTCATCGATGTCACGGTCCAGCACGCAGTTGAAGACGTTCGCGCTGCCGGCGGCCAGGCAGCCACCGATCATGGTCCACAGCACCAGCAGCAACGGCGGCACCCCGTCAGCGGCGAGGAACATCGCCGGAACGGTGGTGATCAACAACAGCTCGATGATCCGCGGCTTGGTCAGTCCGACGTAGGCCGACACGACGTCGGCCAGGCGTCGGGAGCGCGGCTGGTCAACAGTCACGGTCCCGGTGTCGGACTGCGCCTGCGGCGCATCAATGCTGGTCACGAATCCTCGAAGCGGTGTGGAGATGTGGACGATCCCAAGGTGCGGGCCGGTGAGCACATCCGGCCGGATGAGCGGTAGGACGTGGGCGCCGAAACAGCCCTGTTCGGCAGTCTAGGCGTCAACCGTCAACGGGTCGATTCGCCCCCACATCACCTGCTACGACGCTCCCGTCCGTGCCCGGGCCCACGTGGCACGGTGCCGACGCCGTGCGAGTAGGCTCCCAACTGACGTTCTCAGTGAGTGTGTCGTTGCCGTCGCCGACACCGGAAGGATGGACCCCGTGCCCAAGCCCGATGCCTCCAACTCGAAGGTCGCCTCCGACCCGAAGCTGGCCCTCAACCCGGAGTTGGATTGGACCGATCTCGACTCCAAGGCCGTCGACACCGTACGGGTGCTGGCAGCCGATGCCGTGCAGAAGGTGGGCAACGGTCACCCGGGTACGGCGATGAGCCTGGCCCCGGCGGCGTATCTCCTCTTCCAGAAGGTGATGAAGCACAACCCGAACAACCCGAAGTGGCCGGGCCGCGACCGGTTCGTGCTGTCCTGCGGACACTCCTGTCTGACCCTCTACATCCAGCTCTACCTCGGCGGCTTCGGACTGGAGCTCGATGATCTGAAGGCCTTGCGTACCTGGGATTCCCAGACACCAGGACACCCCGAGTACGGCCACACCCCCGGTGTGGAGACCACCACCGGGCCACTCGGTCAGGGCATCGGCAATGCCGTGGGCATGGCGATGGCCGCCCGCCGGGAACGTGGTCTGTTCGATCCCGAGCCGGCTGCCGGCGAATCACTGTTCGATCATCGCGTCTACGTGCTCGCCTCCGACGGCGACATCGAGGAGGGCGTCTCGTCCGAGGCCTCCTCCTTGGCCGGCACCCAACGCCTGGGCAATCTGACGTTGATCTACGACCAGAACCAGATCTCGATCGAGGACGACACCGACATCGCCCTCTCCGAAGATGTCGCGGCCCGCTATGAGGCGTACGGCTGGCACGTGCAGACGGTGGACTGGACCAACGACGGCGGCCAGTACGTCGAGGACGTCCCTGCCCTGTACGCAGCGCTGATCGAGGCGGAGAAGGTCACCGATCGGCCCTCGTTCATCGCCTTGAAGACCATCATCGGCTACCCAGCACCCAACGCGCAGAACACCGGCAAGGCACACGGTTCGGCCTTGGGCGACGACGAGGTGGCCGCCACCAAGTCCGAACTCGGCTTCGACCCGGCGCAGACCTTCGAGGTCACTGACGAGGTGATCGGCCACACCCGCCGCCTGGCCGAACGTGGTCAGCAGCTCGAGGACGCGTGGGACACCGAGTTCGCCACCTGGCGCAAGGGCGCCGGCGACCGCGCTGGCCTGTGGGAGCGGATGGCCGAGCGACGCCTGCCCGACGGGTGGGACGCCGATCTGCCCTCCTTCGACCCCGACGAGAAGGGTCAGGCGACCCGCAAGGCGTCGGGCAAGGTGTTGACGGAGTTGGCTCCGAAGCTGCCCGAGCTGTGGGGTGGCTCGGCCGACCTGGCGGAGTCCAACAACACCACCATGGAGGGCGAGCCCAGCTTCCTGCCGACCGACCGGCAGACCAAGATGTGGGAGGGCGGACCGTACGGTCGCACCCTGCACTTCGGCATCCGCGAGCATGCGATGGGCGCGATCATGAACGGCATCGCCACCCACGGCGGCACCCGCCCGTACGGCGGCACGTTCCTGACCTTCTCCGACTACATGCGTCCGTCGGTCCGTCTGGCGGCGTTGATGCGGCTGCCCGTGACGTACGTGTGGACCCATGACTCGATCGGACTCGGCGAGGACGGCCCGACCCACCAGCCGATCGAACACCTGGCGGCCCTGCGCACCATTCCCGGTCTCGACGTGGTCCGTCCCGCCGACGCCAACGAAACCGTCGAGGCGTGGCGCACGATCCTCGAGCACAACGACCGACCAGCCGGGTTGGCGCTGAGTCGGCAGAACCTCCCGGTGGTGCCGCGCGGCACCGACGGCTTCGCCGAAGCCTCCGGGGTCGCCAAGGGTGGCTACACCCTGCTGGACTCCGAGGGCACGCCCGAAGTGATCCTGATCGGCACCGGTTCGGAGTTGCAGTACGCCGTCGCCGCGCACAAGACGCTCACCGACCAGGGCATCAAGGCTCGGGTGGTGTCGATGCCGTGCCGCGAGTGGTTCGACGAACAGGACGACGCGTACCGCAACGACGTGATCATCCCACAGGTGCGCGCCCGGGTCGCGATCGAAGCCGGCGTGCCGCAGACCTGGTGCGACGTCGTCGGCGATGCCGGTCGCGTGATCGGCATCGAGCACTACGGTGCCAGCGCCGACTTCGAGAAGCTGTTCGCCGAGTTCGGGTTCTCCGCCGAGGCCGTGGTCTCCGCGGCCAAGGACAGCATCGCGGCAGCCAGGAGCAACGACGGAGTCCCCGCCGCTCGCGCGGCCGCCGGGCCGAACGGACCGGCCGACATCGTCGGTACGTCGGACTGAGAACCCCGTCTCCCTCGTACGTCTGAATCCCTGACAGAAAGGTGTTGTTGATCATGACCGACAAGCTGAAGGAATTGACCGAGGCGGGCGTGTCCATCTGGTTGGACGACCTGTCCCGCGAGCGTCTCGACTGGGGCAACTTGGCCGAGTTGATCACAACGAAGCACGTGGTCGGCGTCACCACCAACCCGACGATCTTTGCCGGCGCGCTGTCCGACGGTCGGGCGTACGAGGCGCAGGTCACCGAGCTCGCCAAGGCCGGCACCGGCGTCGACCAGGCGATCCGGGTGATCACCACCGATGACGTACGGAATGCCTGTGACGTGTTTGCCGAGGTGAACAAGGCCAGCAACGGGGTGGACGGCCGGGTGTCGATCGAGGTCGAGCCGGGCCTGGCCCGAGACACCGATGGCACGATCGCCCAGGCCAAGGAGCTGTGGGAAACCGTCGGCCGCGACAACGTGATGATCAAGATCCCGGCCACCGCGGAGGGGCTGCCGGCGATCACGGCAGCCACCGCGGCCGGCATCAACGTCAACGTCACGCTGATCTTCTCCCTCGATCGCTACCGCGGCGTGTTGGAGGCCTACCTCGCCGGGCTGGAGCAGGCCGTCGAGAACGGTCACGACATCTCCCGCATCCACTCGGTCGGCTCCTTCTTCGTCTCCCGGGTTGACGTGGAGGTGGACAAGCGGTTGGACGCGATCGGTTCGGATGAGGCGAAGGCGCTCAAGGGCACCGCGGCCCTGGCCAATGGCCGGTTGGCCTACGACATCTTTGCCAAGATCAACAACGGCGAGGGTGAACTTGGCCAGCGTTGGAAGGCGTTGGCGGCGCAGGGGGCCAATCCGCAGCGACCGCTGTGGGCCTCGACCGGGGTCAAGAATCCCGACTACCCCGACACCCTCTACATCACCGGGTTGGTCGTCGCCGACACGGTGAACACCATCCCGGAGAAGACGATGGACGCCTTCGCCGACCACGGCGAGATCACCGGCGACACCGTCTCCGGTGCCGATGCGGTCGCCGACGCCACCCAGACGATGGCTGCCCTCGACGCGGTCGGGGTGGACATGGATGACGTGGTCAAGGTCCTCGAGGACGAGGGCGTCGACAAGTTCGTCACTTCCTGGGGAGAGTTGGTCGAGACCGTACGCAAGGCACTCCAGGGATCCGGTGAGGTCGCCTCCTCCGCCAACTGATCGACTTCGCCGGATCCACCCGTACGCATCGGAAGGCCGCCCGTGACCACCCACACCAATCCGCTCCGCGACCCGCAGGATCGGCGGTTGCCGCGCATTGCCGGGCCCTGTGTCCTGGTGATCTTCGGCGTCACCGGCGACCTGTCGACCAAGAAGTTGATGCCGGCGGTGTACGACCTCGCCAACCGTGGCCTGCTGCCGCCCGGTTTTGCCTTGGTCGGATTCGCCCGTCGCGACTGGGCGCACCAGGATTTCGCCAAGATCGTGCACGACGCGGTCTCCGAGCACGCCCGGACGCCGTTCCGGGAAGAGGTCTGGGCCCAGTTGCTGGAGGGCATCCGTTTCGTCTCGGGTGAGATCGGCGACGATGCGGCGATGGGTCGACTGAAGGAGACCATTGCCGAGCTGGACGAGGCCCGCGGCACGGGAGGCAACCACGCCTTCTATCTGTCGATTCCGCCGAAACTGTTCGAGACCGTGGTCACCCAGCTGCGTCAGCATGGGCTCGCCAAGTCGATGGCCGGCACCTGGAATCGGGTGGTGATCGAAAAGCCGTTCGGTCACGATCTGACCAGCGCGCAGGAGTTGAACCGGGTTGTCTCACAGGTCTTCCCGCCCGAGTCGGTCTTCCGGATCGACCACTACCTGGGCAAGGAGACCGTGCAGAACATGATGGCGTTGCGTTTCGCCAATCAGTTGTTCGAGCCGGTGTGGAACAACCACTACGTCGACCAGGTGCAGATCACCATGGCCGAGGACATCGGCATCGGCGGCCGAGCCGGCTACTACGACGGCATCGGCGCAGCCCGAGACGTGATCCAGAATCACCTGTTGCAGTTGCTGGCGTTGACCGCCATGGAGGAACCCACGTCCTTCGACGCCCGCCAGTTGCAGGCCGAGAAACGCAAGGTGCTGGAGGCGGCCAAGCCGCCGCAACGGATGGACCTGCACACCGCCCGTGGCCGGTACACCAACGGATGGACCGGCGGGCAGCATTGTGAGGCCTATCTCGACGAGGATGGCATTCCTGCCGATTCGACCACCGAGACCTTTGCCGCGATCCGGGTCGATGTGGACAATCGGCGCTGGGCGGGGGTGCCCTTCTATCTGCGCACCGGCAAGCGTCTGGCGCGCCGGGTGACCGAGGTGGCCCTCGGTTTCAAGCGAGCCCCGCACCTGCCGTTCACCTCCACCGACACCGAGGAGCTCGGCTACAACGCCCTGGTGATGCGGATCCAGCCCGACGAGGGTGTCACGCTGCGGTTCGGCGCGAAGGTGCCCGGCAGCCAGATGGAGATTCGTGAGGTGAATATGGACTTCGCGTACGGGGGCTCCTTCACCGAGTCGAGCCCGGAGGCGTACGAACGCCTGATCCTCGACGTGTTGCTGGGTGACCCGCCGTTGTTCCCGCAGCATGAGGAGGTCGAACTCTCCTGGAAGATTCTCGACCCGATCCTGGAGTACTGGGCCGAGTCCGATGCCACGCGTCGCCGGCAGCCGGTGATGGACGAATACAAGCCCGGCACCTGGGGCCCTGCCTCGTCCGACGAGATGTTGGCCCGCGACGGCTTCACCTGGCGGCGGCCATGATGCCCGCCCAAGATCAGTTCGGGCTTGATCAGGTCGGGCTTGATCACCACACGGGTCGCACTCCCCTGACCGCGAGGAAGCGAACATGATCTCCACTCTGACCAACACCACGTCCTCGGCGATCTCGGCCGCTCTGCTGCATGCGCGTCGGGCCGCGGGCTCCCCGGCCATGGGCATGGTGCTCACGCTGATCATCGCCTGCGACGAGTCCGACTCCGACGAAGCGCTGGCTGCTGCGGTCGAGGCGGCACGGGAGCACCCGTCACGCATCCTGGTGACCGTGTCCGCCCGTGGCCGGACGAACCGGCTGGACGCCGAGGTGAGCATCGGCGAGGGCGAGCCCGGCGAAATCGTCGTGCTGCGGTTGCACGGACCGATGGCGAACCATCCGGCGTCGGTGGTCAGGCCTCTGCTGCTGCCCGACTCGCCGGTCGTGGTGTGGTGGCCCGGGCGTGCCCCACTGAATGTGGCCGAGGACGGACTTGGCCAACTGGCGAACCGGCGGATCACCGATTCGTCGGCCAGCCGCCGTCCGGTGGAGTTCCTGAGGGATCGCGCGGAGAACTACTCCCCCGGCGACACTGACCTGTCGTGGACGCGAATCACCTTGTGGCGGTCGCTGCTGGCCGCCGCCCTCGACCAGTACCCGGCCAAGATCACCGCCGCGGTGATCGAGGCCGAGCGAGCCAACGCCCCCTCACATCTGCTGGCGGCCTGGCTCGGTGCCCGGTTGGGCATCGAGGTGGTACGTCGGCCCAGCAAGGGCCCCGGCATCACCGCCGCCCGGCTCACCACCGTCGCCGGCGACGTCGCCATCACGCGTCCCGATGGGGCATTGGCCTCGTACACCGTGCCCGGGCAACCCATCCGTCGGGTCGCCCTGAAACGCCGGACCCTGGCCGACCTGATGGCCGAAGAACTCCGCCGGATGGACCCCGACGACATCTACAAGCAGACCATCACCGCCCTGCTCGCCGGACGGGTGGCGGCCAGCAACGCGCCGAAGACCGACGGCAAGAAGACCGCAACGGCGAAGAAGGCACCCGCCGAGAAGGCACCGGCCAAGAAGACCGCGGCCAAGAAGGCATCCGCCAAGAAGGCATCCGCCAAGAAGGCACCCGCCAAGAAGACCGCCGCAGCAAAGAAGTCCACGGCCAAGAAGACGGCCGGGAGCACTCGATGACCGTCGAGGTGCTGGCCGACGCGGAGGCTGTCGCCGACGCCGTGGCCGTGCGCCTGCTGGACCGCGTGGCCGCGCTCCAGGCGAGTGGTCGGCGAGAGGTGCACCTCGCCCTGACCGGCGGCACGATCGCCACCGCGTCGTACGAACGAGTCGGTGCCCTGGCTCCGGGGCGTGAGATCAACTGGTCCGGCGTCCACCTGTGGTGGAGTGACGAGCGGTGGGTCGCCGCCGACTCCGACGAGCGCAATGATCATGGTGCCCGTTCCGGCCTCGGCGTGGTGTGGGAGCAGGCCCGAGTGCACCAGATGCCCGCCGATGACGGCGTCAACCCCGACTCGGGCCTCGACGCTGCCGCGGCGGACTACGACCGTGAACTCGGCGAGACCATCTTCGACATCTGCCTGCTCGGGCTGGGCCCGGACGGCCACATCGCCTCCCTGTTCCCCGGCCACGCCTCGGAGCGCACCCCCGGACGCGTGATTGCCGTCCGCCAGTCCCCCAAGCCACCTCCATCGAGGATCAGCCTGACCCTTGAGGTGATCAACAACTCCGTCGAGGTGTGGTTCGTCGCGACCGGGGCCGAGAAGGCCGACGCGGCAGCGCGGGCCCTCAACGGTGATGATGCGCTGCCCTCAGGGCGAGCGCACGGAAGCAGCCGTACGAACTGGTGGCTGGACGAGGCCGCCGCCGGGCACCTCGACACCTGATCACTTCCGCACCCGAGCGCGGTGCGTACGAACTCAACCGTTCGGATGATGGCCGGCGGGACGGCCACTCCTAGCCTCGGGAGCGTGACCAACAGACGCAGACTTCACCCCGCCCTCCGGGCCATGATCATCCTCATCATTGCCGGCATCTGGCTCGGCATCTCGGCCGTCGGCGGCCGGACGATCGGCTCCATGTCGGGGGTGACGACGAACAATCAGGACGTCCTGCTGCCCCGCGAAGCGGAATCGGTGGAGGCGCGCGAGGAGCTGAAGAAGTTCACCGACGTCGACTCGTTGCCGGCGCTGCTGGTGATCCAGGACGCCGACGCGGTCAAGAAGGCGTTTGGCGGTCGCCCCACCGACGGACCGCCCGGCACCGCCTTCGCCAAGGACCTCCTCGACGGAGTCGAGGTCAAGGGCCGGCCGATCACCGACTTCTACACCGCCGATGCCGCCCCGCACGCGTTCAAGGCGACCGACGATTCCGGACTGACGGTGATCGTGCCGATGTCGCGCAGCAAGCTGGAGGCCAAGGATGCCGAGGGCGACAACTCCATCGCCGCGGCCGTCGACGCCTTGCGGGCGGCCGGCGAACAGTTCGTCCCCGGGGCCGAGGTGCACGTCGCCGGGCCCGCCGGGTTCGTCGCCGACACCGGCAACGCGTTCGCCGGCATTGACGGCATCCTGTTGCTGGTCGCGCTGGGTGCGGTCCTGGTGATCCTGCTTGCGGTCTATCGCTCGATCCTGCTCCCGCTGCTGGTGCTGTCCTCCTCGGTCGCCGGGCTGTCCCTGGCCGGTTGGATCGTCTACCAGTTGGCCGAGAGCGGCAAGATCATCATCAACGGCCAGGCCCAAGGCATCCTGTTCATCCTGGTCGTGGGGGCCGCCACCGACTACGCGTTGCTGCTGGTGGCCCGCCACCGCGAGGAACTCACCCGGACCGATTCGACGTGGACCGCGCTGACCCGAGCCTGGCGCGCGTGTCTCGAACCGATCGCCGCTTCAGCCGGTACGGTCGCGCTCGCCATGCTCTGCCTACTCGCCGCCGATCTCAACTCGAGTCGCTACCTCGGTCCGGTCGGCGCCATCGCCGTCGGTTCGGCGCTGCTGGTGTCGATGACCTTCCTGCCGGCCCTGCTGCTGCTCGGCCGTTGGGTGTTCTGGCCGCGCATCCCCCGGCCCGCTCCCGCTCATGCGTCCAGGACCGGAACGCGTGCCGCCGAGGAGTCACACGGGCTGTGGGGCCGGATCGCCGGCACAGTGGCCAGACATCCCCGCCGCACCTGGCTGATCGCCGCTGGCATTCTGGCGCTCGGTGCAGTCTTCGCGCCAACGCTCAATGCCCAGGGCACCACCCAGTCCGAGATCTTCCTCAAGCAGGAAGACGCCGTGATCGGCCAGCGGGTGCTGGACGAGAAATATGATCTTGGTGCCTCGCAGCCCATCGAGATCATCGTGCCGACCGCCAAGGCCGAGCAGGCCGCGACGCTGGCTCGCGGGATCGACGGGGTCGAGGAGGTCACCGTGGGTGACGACGTCCAAGACGGTCGCGTCGTGGTCGACGCGGCAGCCGTCAATCCCAACGATGCCCAGCAGGTTGTCGCCGACATCCGTGAGGTGGTGCACCCACTGGCCCCCGGTGAGGTGCTGGTCGGCGGTTCAGAGGCACTGCGCCTGGACACCAGTTTGACCGCTGAACGAGATCTCACCGTGGTGATCCCGCTGGTGCTGGTCGTGGTGCTGCTGGTGCTCACCCTGCTCCTCCGGTCGGTGGTCGCCGCCGTGCTGCTCACCCTGGCCAACATCTTGTCCTTCGCCACCACCATGGGTGTTGCGGCGCTGGTGTTCGATCATCTCTTCGAGTTCCCCGGCGCCGATCCAACCGTGCCCCTGCTCGGTTTTGTGTTCCTGGTCGCCCTGGGGGTGGACTACTCGATCTTCCTGATGTCCAGGGCACGTGAGGAGGTGGGCGTGCACGGCCCGATCGACGGTGTGCGCCGAGCGCTGGGCAGTACCGGCAGCGTGATCACCAGCGCCGGTATCGTCCTGGCCGCCACATTCGCCGCCTTGGCGGTGATCCCGCTGTTGTTCCTGGCCCAGTTGGCGTTCATCGTCGCCTTCGGGGTGCTGCTCGACACGCTGATCGTCCGGACGCTGCTGGTCCCGGGGTTGGCGATGGACATCGGCCGACGGACCTGGTGGCCGTCACGGCTGAGCAGGAGGCCCGTCGCCCAGCAGTGACCGGCTGAGACGTCACCCGGTGGCGACGTGGGTGTGTTCGCGCACCCCGTCGCCACCGAAGATGCTGATCACGTCCACGGGGCTGCCGTCGGCCGACCCCATCGCGTGCGGAATGCGCGTGTCGAACTCTGCGGCCTCTCCCGGCGCGAGCTCCAGATCGCGGTCTCCCAGCAGCAGGCGCAGCCGGCCGGACAACACGTACACCCAGTCATGGCCGTCGTGCACGGCCTGCTCGGGCAGCCGCCGCCGGGCGGGGTGGGTCATCCGGAACGTCTGGATCGGTGAGTTGGCCGGCGACAGCCGAACGATCCGGACTCCATTGCGTACGCTGCGAGCGGGCCGGACGCGTGGGTCGGGCACCTCCGCCGGCACGAGGTCGTCCAGACCGATCCGCAGTTCACGGGTGAGCGGCAGCAGCAGTTCAAGGCTCGCCTGCCGCTTGCCCGACTCAAGCCTCGACAGGGTCGAGGTGGACATCCCCGCCGCCGAGGCCAGGTCAGCCAGGGTTCTGCCGCGCTCCACTCGTACGGCTCGCAGACGGGGGCCGATCTGCTCA
>JAKDKP010000176.1 GCA_030453285.1 Propionibacteriales bacterium | reverse complement strand
GCGTGACGTCGGGCCCGGTGATCTTGTCGACGGGCTGGCGGGCGGCGACCGGCCAGAGTGGACACACCAGATCGGCGCCGCTGTTGGCGCCGAAGATCGGAGACTTCTTGGCGTCCTCGGCGGCCGCCCGCTTGGCACCGGTCAGTCCCTCGTCGGCCTCATCGAGACATCGGACGGCATTGAAGCCGTACTGCATCTGCCCGTACTGGCCGTCGGCCTGGCGCTCGTTGTACGCATCGGCAAAGCCGAGCAGGACGGTACCGTCCCCCGCACGTGCACTCTGCAACGCCTGCTCAAGATAGGGCCAGGCCGATTCGTCCTGGTAGAGCGGCATCAAGGTACCGAGCACGGCCAGGGACTGGGTGAGCTCGCGGTTGCCGACCGGGATCGGATTGGCGTCCAACTGCGCCCAGAGATCGGTCACTGCGGTGATCACATCAACTTTGGTGGTCCCGAGGGCACATTGCCCGTCCGCGCACCACGTGGCGAAGTTCTGCAGGGACCGATCGAACCCCTGGGACTGGACGGTCGAATCGTCATCGGTGATGTTGACCGCGCTGTCCAGGACCAGGTGCCCGACGTTGCGGCCGAACAGTTGCGCATACACCGCACCGATCTCGGTGCCGTACGAATACCCCAGGTAGTGCAACTTGTCGTCCCCGACGAGCTGGCGCAACACGTCGAGGTCGGTCACGGTCTCCACCGTCGAGACATGCTCGAGCAAGGGCCCCGACTGGGCGAGGCAGGACTCGGCGAAGGCCCTGTTGCCGGACTCGTAGGCACGCTCCTCTTCCGCGTCGTCGGGGGTGGCGTCGAGGGCGTAGAAGTCGTCCAGTGCCGGTCCGTTCTGGCATCGTACGGGCGTCGACCGGCCGACCCCGCGCGGATCCCACCCGACCACGTCATAGCCGAACAGGCCACCGGCGTACTGGTCGACCATGTCCCAGCCCGAACCTCCCGGTCCGCCAGGGTTGACGAAGATCGTTCCCTTGGAGGTGCCAGCGGTGCGGGCCCGCCGCAACGCCAGGGTGATCGCCTGCCCGTCCGGGTCGGCGTAGTCCAGAGGCACGGCGACCTCAGCACAGTCGGTGCCCTGCCCGCACGAGGTCCACCGCGGGTCCTGATCGAGATAGCGCTGCAGGCCGGCGCCGGGCGGCGGGTCACGGAACCCGTTGGGCTCGACGTCCGGCATCGGGAGGATCGGCCGCTCACCAGCGGGCTGCTGCGGACCGGACGGCAATCCGGTGGGCGCGTTCGACGGCCCCACCGACTCGGGTTTGATCAAGGTTTCCTTGCCCGCACAACCAGCAAGCAGGACCACCGTGAGCACCAGGGCGCCGCCCCGCCGGAGCCACCGCCTCACGAGGGGCGACCTTGCTCGTACGCCTGCCGTGAGGTGCAGACCGAGGCCCGCGAGCACGAACTGATCTTGCGCGTCTCGTCGGACCGGACGGCGACCGTGTCGGTCGGGACCGAGTGCCCGACCACCCGCCCCGGACCGTCAGGGGTCTCCACGCTGCTGCCGACGGGAGGGGCATCCCGGGCAAACGCGGCATACAACGGGTGCTCGTACTTCAGGCAGCACATCAGCCGCCCACAGGCGCCGGAGATCCGCATCGGATTCGGCGGCAGATCCTGGGCACGCGCCATCCGCAGCGTGACCGGTTCGAAGTTGGTGAGAAACGTCGAGCAGCACAACTCGCGGCCGCAGTGTCCAACACCGCCCATCGCCTTGGCGGCTTCGCGGCTGCCGATCTGACGCAGGTCGACCCGTGAGGACAGACTCCGGGCCAGATCGCCGACCAGCGCACGAAAATCCACTCGCCCGTCGGCGGAGAAGTAGACCACGGCCAACCGATCGTATTCGTCGGATCGGTCAAGGTGATCAACAGCGACCACCTTCATCGGCAGTTCGTGTCGGCGGATCAGCTTCTTGGCCACGATCCTGATCTCGGCACGACGCCGACGATTGGCTTCGTCACGAGCGATGGCGTCGCTGCTGGCGCGGCCGGCGCAGACCGGCAGGCTGCCGTCTGAGATCTCGCTCTCCCACTGGGGAGCCCAGACACATTCGGCGACCTCGTCCCCACCCTCCTCGGTGGGAACCAGCACCTTCTCCCCGACCGCGTACGACTCCTCACCGGGATCGAGATAGTGCAGACGGCCGTGCCGTTCGAACCAGACCGCCATGACACGAGACATGGCACGAAGACTACGCGGTACGCATGCCACACGGCCCCGAGACGAAGCCCGGGGCCGCGCAGCACCTCGTCAACTCCACCTGCGATGGAGCGGGTTGATCATGATTGATCCGGGTTGATCAGGGGAGGTTGACCCGCTGACCGACCTTGAGCACGTTCGGGTTCTTGATCTGCGGGTTCGCCCTGGCCACGGCCTTCCAGCCGCCGGCGAGGTGATACCGGCGAGCCAGCTTGGACATGGTGTCGCCACGGCGCAGGGTCACCGTACGCGTGGCCTTCTTCTTCGGTGCCGCCTTCTTGGGGGCCGCCTTCTTGGGGGCCGCCTTCTTCGGGGCCGCCTTCTTCGGGGCCGCCTTCTTCGGGGCGGCCTTCTTCGGTGCCGACTGGCCAGCGGTGGCGTTGCGATTGGCGCCGCCGTTGCTCTTGGTCAGCCCGGCCTTGCGGGAGCACACCGGCCAGGCACCGGGACCCTGTACGGCGAGCACTCGTCGAGCGATCGCGATCTGCTCGGCCTTGGACGCCTTGTTGGCGGTCGGTGCATACTTGCCGCCGCCGAAACCTGACCAGGTCTGCTTGGAGAACTGCAGCCCGCCGTAGTATCCGTTGCCGGTGTTGATGCCCCAGTTGCCACTCGACTCGCAGTTGGCGACCTTGTCCCAGACGTCGGCGGCGTTCGCCTTGGGGGTGGTGGCCAGGCCGAGACCCGTGGTCAGGGCGACCGCGGCGGCAACGCCGACGATTCGCTTGGTGATGGTGCGCTTCACAGTGATTCCCTTCTGACGCTCGCCTGCGGAGTGAGCTGACGGGTTCGGACGTCAGATGTCCGGTGCCTAATGGCACTTCACCCCTGGTGGCCGGAGCCACCGATGGTTCCTCCGTCTTCGCCATGCCCGAGACGTTCTCGGCAGCGGCTCTCGGCGGCGAAGTTCGGCAACCGAGGGCGCAAACCCGGTCTCCCCGGGGTCCGTGGCCCACCATCGTTGGTAACGACTTGGACACGAACGCGCCTGACAGTAGGTGTCCATCTGTGATCTGACAAGTCTCGTGCTGCCCGCCAGATCTCACGAAAAGCACCGCGCCTCCCCGGAGAGCCCGGGAAGGCGCGGTGTCAGGTGTTCGCGATCGATCTCGACCGTCGGTTCAGAGTTCGTCGTCCAACGGGCCGGTACGGTTCTTGCGACGGAACAGTCGATCAAGGCCCCAGCCACCACCACCGACCAGCAGGAACAGCAGTCCGACTGCCGCCAGGATGAGCTCCAGCTCGCCGTCGAATCCCGGCTCACTGCCGGCAGCAAAGGGAGTCGGCAGCGATGTCATCTTGACCATCAGCAACGCACCGAGGCTGATGATCAACACGCCCAGGCCGGAGAGACGGGTCAGGAACCCGAAGATCAGCGAGACGCCGATCAACACCTCCGCGGCGCCAGTGATGATCGCCAACAGACCCGGCTGCGGCAACGGCGTACCGAAGAACTCCAGCTGGGAGAAGAACTGGGCGGTGCCATCCATGTTGAGCAGTTTCTGCACACCGTGGATTCCCATCACCACACCGGTGATGACGCGCAGCACAAACAGCCCGATGGAACCGAAGAACTTGTCGGTCGTACGGGGTGGCTTCACCTTGCGCTGCTGGCGTGCGCGATCCGTGGTGGCCGGTACCGGTTCGCCATCGGTGGCGGTGTCCGAACCTGCGGTGGCCTGGTGCTCGGCCCGGGCTCGCTCCAGCCGATCCCGCTCGCCCTGCCGGTCCTCACGGGCGTACAGCTCGTCGCGGGTCACTCGACGCCTGCTCGCCGCGGTCCCACCAACGACTCCGGCCGCACCACCGGCAGCAGCACCGCCGGCCAGGCCGGCACCGTCTCCGGAGCGGTCATCGTCCTCGTACGCCGGCATGGCCTGGGTGGACTCGAGATCGGATTCCTCGCGCCGGCTGTCCCTGCGACCGGCGGCCGGCTGGACGACGGTCTCACCGTCGTCGTCCCAGTCACGACCGGCGCCCCGAACCTCGTTCTCCCGATCGTCGGCGTCCACCTCATCACGGTCGGCCCGAACCGCGCCACGAGAGCCATCATCCCGGCGATCTGCGTCGTCTTCTGTGGTCAGGTCATCGGTGTTGCGCACATCATCTCCGGAGGTGTCAGGGTGGCCGGTGTCATCCAGGGTCTCTCGGTCATTCCGACCGACGGCCGTCGCGCCGGCCGAACCCGTGGAGACATCGGTGGTGCCGGTATCGGCGCCGGCGGTATCGGACCGGGGGGCTCGCTGGTGCCGCCGGAGTCGTCCCGCCGTCCTGCCGCGGCGATCCGTGGCTGCGGCTGGCGAGTCGGGACCACCGTCGTCACCGTCGGGGCTCATGATGCGCTCGGCCAGGGTCGGCTTCTCTTCGCCCGACCCTTCCGTGGTTGGCGTGCTCATGATCATCCTCTCGACACAGGGGTACGACGGTTCCATCAAATCAGAGCGCTCGCGGATTTCTGGGATGTCGACACGTGTCGCCCGGAGCGACAGTTGGGGCAGGCATCGACGCCACCGACGACCACGCCTCGACGCGCTCGTTCCTCGCTTGCTCGACGAAGGGGGGCCCACAGACCCGCGGCTTCACCCTTCGACGAAGCCGATCAACATGGCCTCGACAGCCAGCAGCGGAGCGACGTTGGTCTCCAGGGCCGTACGGCAGGCGAGGACGGCATCGATCCGGCGCAGCGTGCTCTCCGGCGTCGTGCGCTGGGCGACGGCGGTGATCTCGCGGCGCATCTCTTCGTTGACCAACCCCGCACCGGACAGGAGCTGGACCGAGAGCACATCGCGTTGATAGGTGGTGAACTCGGTCAGCACACGATCAAGGGCGTCGCGCTGGTAGCGCTTGGTGCGCGCCTTCTGCTGATCGGCCAGTTCCTTCAGCGCCACGGCGGTGTTGCGCGGGCGGGCACCGCGCGTGCCCATCCCGAGCGCCTCCTCCAGTTCGGCCTGCTCGCGGGCATCGATCTCCGCGGTGATCGAGGTGGACTCCTCGGTCGCGGCATCGACGATGTTCTGGGCGTGGATCAGGCAGGCGCCCAGATCCCGCAGGCGACCGGGAATCTGCAACACCTCGCGCCGTCGATTGCGGACCCCCTCGTCGCGGACCAGCAACCGCGCACGTCCGATGTGGCCCTGGGCAGCCCGGGCGGCGTAGGCGGCCGTGCCGGCATCGACTCCGTCGGACTCCAGCAACTGCGCGACGGCCGAGACCCGAGGGGTCCGCAGCTGGAGTTGGCGACATCGCGAACGGATGGTCACCACCACGTCGTCGGTGGTCGGCGCACACAGCAGCCAGACCGTACGACGCGCCGGCTCCTCGATGCTCTTGAGCAGGGCGTCGGCCCCCCGCTCGGTGACCCGGTCGGCATCCTCGACCACGAGCACCTGGTGCTGCCCCATGGTGGGACTCATCGATGCCCGCCGGACCAGGTCGCGCACCTCATCCACACCGATCGACAACTTCTCGGTCCGGACCAGGGTGACGTCGGGATGGGCACCGCTCAACGCCGTACGACAGTCATTGCACTCACCGCACCCGTCACGCGGACACTGCAGGGCCGCCGCGACAGCTCGGGCG
>JAKDKP010000175.1 GCA_030453285.1 Propionibacteriales bacterium | reverse complement strand
GGGTGGTCTTGTGGCGTAGCCACACCGAGCCCTGATCAACTGGCCGGTCGTCGATCGCCAGCACGACGGCACCGGTGTCGATCTCACCCGCCATCACTTCGAGGTCGAGTCCGTCGGATCGGTCGAGCAGCAGCCGGAGTCGACCGTCGATCACGCCGGAGACCCGTTGGGCGATGTGTACGCGGGCCTCGGCGGAGTCGAAGCCGATACCGAAGAACGCCGCCGAGTGGGCCAGCCTGGCCAGGTGCCGATCGAGATGCTGAGCGGTGCCGAAGCGGCAACGCATCGTCTCCAGCAGACGTACGTCTCGATGGTCGAGCACGCGAGTCTTGGTGATCAACTCCCGCCACTCGGCGTCCGGTGTCGAGCCCCAGGTGATGCCGCCACCGGTTCCGTACGAGAAGGTGCCGTTCGCCCGGTCCACCACCGTGGTCCGGATCGCCACCGAGAAGCGCGCCCGGATCGGGTGGCCGACCGGCGCCACCCAGCCGATCGCCCCGCAGTAGGCACCGCGCGGACTGTCCTCGAGATCGGTGATCAGGTCCATGCTGCTGATCTTCGGCGCGCCGGTGACCGAACCGCAGGGGAACAGCGCAGTGAACAGGTCGGTCAGACGCGTCCGTTCCGGCACCTCGGCCGACACCGTCGAGGTGAGTTGCCACACCGTCTCGTACTCCTCGCAGTCGAACAGTGACTCCACCGTCACGGTGCCCGGGACGGCCACCCGAGAGAGATCGTTCCTGATCAGATCGACGATCATCAGGTTCTCGGCCCGGTCCTTGCTGCTGGCGAGCAGCGCACCTCGCCGGTCGGCATCCTGTCCGGGGTCGGCCCCGCGCGGCGCCGTCCCCTTCATCGGTCGACACGTCACCCGCGTGCCGTGCCAGGTGAAGAAGGACTCGGGGCTGGCACTGGCGATGGCGAACCGACCGAGATCGAGGAAGGCCTGGTACGAGCCGCCCTGGTTCATGATCAGGTCGGCGTACAGGCCGAACGGGTCTCCGGTGAAGGATCCGGTCAGTCGGCTGGTCAGGTTGCACTGGTACGTGTCTCCGGCGGCGATGGACTGCCGGACGGCCTGCACGCGCAGCCGATGATCGGCAGCAGACCAGGCGAGTTGCCGGTCACCAAGTTCGTACCCGCTCGCCGGGGGCGTCAATCCCGGCCCGATGCTCGGCGCCTCGCAGACGAGGAACCAGATCAACGGAGGACCGCCCGGTGGCGCGGCACCGACCCGGAGCCGCGAATCGAAGGCCGGGGCCGCCTCGTACGAGACCAGGCCGGCGCACCACAGGCCCGAGGCGGCGGCCTGTTCGACGCGACGGAGGGCAGCGACGACCTCCTCGACCCGGTGGGCGGTGATCACCTCGACGGGATCGGCGAATTCCCAGATCGTCCCCGTACGGGTGTCGTCGAATCGGGCCGTGGGCGTCGCAGTCATCCTTTGTCAGCCCTCTCCGCGCAGTGCCCACGCCGCGATGATATTCGCCGCTGGTGACGCCGTGTGGGGTGATCCTACGGGCGAGCCAATGGGCGGTCAGACGATCGGCCCCGCTTGACAGCATCGGTGGTACACGATTGCGTGAACCCCATGGCAGACCAGGCAATCAGTGGCGATCGCGTCTCCGGGATCGAAGACGAATCCGATCTGAAGAGGTCCATCACGGGCAAACTGTTGTTCTTCTACGTCCTGGGTGACGTGTTGGGATCGGGCATCTATGTGCTGATCGGCAGCGTTGCCGGTGCCGTCGGAGGCGCGTTCTGGTTGTCCTTCGGACTTGGTGTCGCCGTGGCCACCATCACCGGTCTGGCGTACGCAGAACTGGTCACCAAGTACCCGCAGGCCGCCGGCGCTGCCCTGTACGTCAACAAGGCGTTCAAGAATCGCCCGTTGACGTTCTTGATCACGTTCTGCATGTTGTCGGCCAGTTTTGCCGCTGCCGCTTCGCTGGCGCAGGGGTTCTCCGACTACTTCTCCCAGGTGTGGGAACTCCCGCCGCCGCTGATGATCGGTCTGCTGTTCATCGTCGTGCTCGCCGTGGTCAACTTCATCGGAATCACCGAATCCGTTGTCGCCAACGTCGTGATGACGGTGATCGAGGTGTCCGGCCTGGTGATCATCCTGATCTGCGGTGCCATCTTCATCGGCGAGGGACGGGCCGACTTCGGCAAGCTGGTCGAGTTCAACGCCGAGAGCAGCCCGATCATGGCCATTCTGGCCGGTATCGCGCTCGCCTTCTTCGCCATGACCGGATTCGAGAACGCGGCCAACGTCGCCGAGGAGACCATCGAGCCGCAGAAGACGTTCCCGCGGGCCCTCGTCGGGGGCATGATCGCAGCGGGCATCCTCTATGTGCTGGTCGCCATGACGGCCGCGCTCACCGTGCCGATCGGCACCCTCGCCGGCTCCGACGCCGCGCTGCTGGAGGTCGTGAAGACCGACATCCTGCCGGTCCCGCTGGCGTTGATCACCATCGTCTTTGCGGTGATCGCGATGGTCGCGATCACCAACACCTGCCTGGTCGCCCTGGTGACCCAATCCCGCATCCTGTACGGGATGGCGCGCGAGGACGTCGTGCCCGGCGTGTTCGGCAAGGTGCACGCCACCCGGCGCAGCCCATGGGTGGCCCTGATCTTTGCCGCCGTGGTGGTGGGCGCGCTGCTCGCGATCGCCGGACAGTTGGCCGTCGGTGACCCCGCCCCGGGCGAGGAGAAGACGACCGCGCTGGAAATCCTGGTCAACGTCACCGTGGTGTTCACGCTGTTCATCTACGGCATGGTCATCGTGGCGGCGCTGAAGTTGCGCGGGAAGGACGAGAGCGAGGGGACCTTCAAGGCATGGACGCCGTTGCTCGTGTTCGGTCTGCTCGCCAATGCCGGACTGCTGGTGTACTCGGTGATCAATGATCCCACTTCACTGATCTGGTGTGCCGGGCTGCTCGCGCTCGGCGGGGTACTATTCCTGCTGGAGCGTGCCTTCGACCGTCGACGCAGTGAGTCGGTCTGAAGCCTCCGCCAGTTCTTGCCCACCGACCGAGGAGACTGCAGATGCACATCCTGATCGCCACCGACGGATCTCGCCAGTCGCTGACCGCGGCTCGACATCTCAAGACCTTTGTCGATCCCGAAAAGGTCAACGAACTCTCCATCCTGGCGGTGATCCGGCCGCTGGCTGCCGTCGCCTTCGCCGACGAACTGTCGGTCACCGCCCGACGAGACGTTGATCGCGAAGCATTGACCTTCCGCGAAGCCGCCACGAGCGCGGTGGCCACCATTGCCGCCGAATTCGACGGGTGGGGCCCCAAGGTCCACCAGCGGATCCGTAGTGGCTCGCCGGCCAACGAGATCATCAAGTGCGCCAAGCAACTCGAGGCAGGGTTGATCGTGGTGGCCAGCGGCGGTCGCGGGAATGTCCTGGTCGGCGGCACCGCCCAACGCGTGCAGAACTACGCCCCCTGCCCGGTCCTGGTCGTCCGACCCGCCCCTCGCCAGAAGCCGGTGCGCCGGGCCAAGGAAGCAGGCGACAAGAAGGAGTCGGTGAAGCCGTCTCGGCGGGCCACGAAGACTGCCGCCAACCGGTCGGCCACCAAGAGGTCGAAGAACGAGAACTGATCAACGACTGCTCTCGGACGAGCCTCGGCCCGTACGAGACAACCGATCGATCATTGTCGGCGCCGACTGGCATGCTGGTGCCGTGGCAACATCACGTACTGCGAAGTCGGCCCGTGCAGCCGACGCCTCTCCGTTCGGTCGGCTGCTGCTGGTCACCGGTCCCGAACAACTGCTGACCGAACGGGCCGTGGAGGAGGCGACGGCGGCCGGACGTCGAGAAGTTCCCGATCTTGAGATCAGCACCGTTGACGCCGCCGACCTCGACCCCGGCCGGCTGGCCGAGATCAGTGGCGGCTCCCTGTTCGCCGACCGGCGGATGACGGTGGTCACCAACCTCGCCCAGCTGCCGACCGAGCTGTTCGACCAGGTGCTCGCGCTGGCTGCCGCTGCCGATCCCGACATGGCGTACGTCTTGGTCCACGGCGGCGGACAGAAGGGCAAGGGCCTGCTCGACAAACTCAAGAAGGTCGGCACTGTCGACGTGATCGACTGTCCCGCATTGAAGGCGTGGGAGATGCCGCAGTTCGTCACCGCCGAACTGCGTCGGGTGGGCGCCCGCGCCGACAGTGACGCCGGGCCAGCCCTGGTCGACGCCGTCGGCGTCGACCTGAGAGCGGTGGCCTCGGCCGTACGGCAACTCGCCGACGACGCTGACGGTGAGACGATCACTGCCGACCTGGTCCGCACCTACTTCGGTGGACGCAACGAGGTGTCCGGATTCGCGGTCGCCGACGCCGTCCTGTCCGGCCGGACCGGGCAGGCCATGGAGCAGTTGCGCTGGGCCCTGTCGACCGGCGCGGCTCCGGTATTGATCACCTCGGCACTCGCCTCGGGGCTGCGCGGTCTCGGCAAGTTGATCACCGCACCGGGCGGGCAGCGCGACGCCGACCTGGCCCGGGACGCCGGCGTGCCACCGTGGAAGTTGAAATCCATGCGCTCGCAGGTGCGCGGCTGGGACCAAAGGGGCATTGCCAACGCCGTGCGTATCGTCGCCCGGGCCGACGCCGCGGTTAAGGGAGCTGCCGACGATGCCGCCTTCTCCCTGGAGCGGGCCGTGCTCGGCATCGTCGCCGCCCGCCGTACGAGCTGAGACGCCCTCGTACGGCTGACCGCACTCGCCTGTGGAGAACGGGGTCGGTGTCGGTGCGGGGCACTACCGTGGCCCCATGAGTGAGCCAACTGCGATCACCGACGAATCCGCTGCGGATCTGCGCGCCGAGGCCGAAGGACTGCTGCAGATCCTGGTCGGCGATGGGGCGGCACTCCTGCGCGACGACCAGTGGACCGCGATCGAGGCGTTGGTTGTCGGGCGTCGTCGTGCCCTGGTCGTGCAGCGCACCGGTTGGGGCAAGTCGGCGGTCTACTTCGTCGCGACCGCGATGCTGCGGGCACGCGGAGCCGGACCGACGGTGATCGTTTCGCCGCTGCTGGCGCTGATGCGCAACCAGATCAGCGCCGCGCAGCGGTCCGGGATCAGCGCCCACACGATCAACTCCACCAACTCCGACGCCTGGCGTGAGACCTACGCCGCCGTTGGTCGCGGTGAGGTGGACGTGCTGCTGGTCTCCCCCGAGCGGCTCAACAACCCCGAGTTCCGCGACACCGTGCTGCCCGATCTTGCTGCCTCGGCAGGGCTGCTGGTGGTCGACGAGGCCCACTGCATCTCCGACTGGGGGCACGACTTCCGCCCCGACTACCGCCGCCTGCGCACCCTGGTGGCCGAGTTGCCCACCGGCATTCCCGTGCTGGCGACCACCGCGACGGCCAACGAACGCGTCACCGCCGACGTCGCCGAACAACTCTCGCTCAGCGGCACCACGACCCTGGACAACGTGCTGGTGCTGCGCGGCAATCTCGATCGTGCCTCTCTGCACCTGGGAGTCCTGCAGCTGCCCGACCAGGAGTCCCGGCTGGCGTGGCTGGCCGATCATCTCGACGGGATCGACGGCTCCGGCATCATCTACTGCCTGACGGTGGCCGCCACCCAGGACGTCACCGAGATGCTCCGTCAACGAGGACACGAGGTCCGCGCCTATTCGGGACAGACGCAGAACGAGGATCGACTCGCCGCCGAGGACGACCTGATCAACAACCGGATCAAGGCGCTGGTCGCCACGTCGGCGCTCGGCATGGGTTTCGACAAGCCGGATCTGCGGTTCGTGATCCACCTCGGCGCCCCCAACAGCCCGATCGCGT
>JAKDKP010000174.1 GCA_030453285.1 Propionibacteriales bacterium | reverse complement strand
GAGCACGGCAGCGGTGGACCCGCCGACGAAGCTGGAGGCGAAGCCGCCGGTCTCCCATCGTGGCATCGGTGCCACCCGCCACGCCCCGGCGCCGGAGGTGACGTTCTGCAACAGCGCGTCGCCCCAACTGGCGTGGGTGGCCGAGGCGATCCGATTCGCCGAGGCCGCGGCGAACCACGGCGTGGAGAAGGCGCCATAGGCAGTGGTGACCAGACCTTCATCGATGGCCTGGTCGATGAGCCGTGCCACGCCCAAGGTGGCCTCGTCGGTCATCGAGATCACCCACTCCTCGTCCTCGACCCGCAGCCATCGGGCGCCGGCCTGCTGGGAGACCGCGGCAAACCAGGACGCGTCACCGAGGTTGAAGCAGTCGAGATGGACCTCGGTGCTGCGGAGCCGTCGCCCGGCCTCCAGCCACTGGGACCAGGTGGTCGGCACCTCAGCACCGGCGGCCTCGAACAGGTCGGGGCGGTAGTACGTCGCGATCGGTCCGCTGTCCTGCGGAACCCCGTACACCCCGCCGACGAAGGAGACCTGCTGCCACAGGGCCTGGTTGTACCGCTCGGCGTACCGATCAATGCCGTACCGCTGCAGGTCCACCAGTCCGTCGATCAACATGAACTCCGGCACACTGCGCATCTCGATCTGGCCGAGGTCGGGCCCACCTCCGGCCGCCAGTGCGGCGTACATCTTCTGGTACCCGCCGCCGGTGCCGCCAGGGATCCAGTTCGCCTGCACCTGTACGTCGGGATTCTTGGCGTTCCAGACGTCGCACACCTTCTGCAGGTCCTTCAGCCAGGCCCAGTACGTCAGGGTGATCGGCCCCTGCGCCGCAGGCAGCGTGGGCCGGGTGTTGACCGGCTCTCCGACCGATCCCGCGCAGCCGGTCAGGGCCGCCGCCGCCGCGCCCGCCGCGCCGAGGGTGAGGACCTCTCGTCGAGTGACATCCATGTCGTCCTCACACCCACCGTTGTCTCGCCCTGGCACATCTGTCCGTAGGGGGCCGCCTCAACTGAGACGCGCTCCTGTGTGGTCGGTCACGCTACCCCAACCGGCGCATCGGCTGAACCCCCCAATCGCCGCCACGGACACGGTGATGATCAACATGTCGGGCTCCCGACCCCGACGGCCTGCAGGGCTGGGGTGGCCTCGCTAGCCTTGCACCGTGGCCACGCCGACAAGTACCTACCGCCTGCAGCTCCGAGCCGGACTGACCCTCGACGATGCGGCAGCCCTGTGCCCGCAGCTCGCCGACCTCGGGGTGGGGGCGATCTACTGCTCTCCCCTGCTGCGGGCGACCGACGATTCTGATCATGGCTACGACGTGGTGGACCCGACCATGATCGACCCTGCTCGAGGCGGCGAGGAGGGGTGGTCCCGTCTGGTCGCAGCGGCCTCCGAACATGATCTTGGTCTGGTCGTCGACATCGTGCCCAACCATCTTGGCGTCGAGGCTCCGGTGGAGAATCCGAGCTGGTGGTCGGTGCTGCGGGACGGGCAGGCGTCGCCGTACGCCGCCTGGTACGACATCGACTGGTCACGACCGATCACCCTGCCGGTGCTGGGCGACGACTTCGCCGATGATCAACTCGTCATCGACACCGAGGCCGGTGAGTTGCGCTACTTCGAGCACCGCTTCCCGTTGGCCGAGGGCACGTGGTCGCCCGGTGACGAGGCACCCCGGGTGCTCGAGCGACAGCACTACACCTTGATCAACTGGCGGGAGGCCAACGAGCGACTCAGCTATCGACGATTCTTTGCCGTCAACGGATTGGCCGGCCTGCGGGTCGAAGACGAAGCCGTCTTCGCCGCCACCAACGAACGGGTGCTGCGGTGGGTCGCGGACGGCCAGGTGGCCGGCATCCGAATTGATCATCCCGACGGCCTGGTTGATCCCGGCGGCTACCTGCGGCGGCTGGCCGACGCCGCCCCCGCCACCTGGCTGGGGGCCGAGAAGATCCTCGAACCCGGTGAGTCCCTGCCGCCGTGGCCCATCGCCGGCACCACCGGCTATGACGCGATGACCGAACTGACCCACCTGCTGGTCGATCCGGCCGGCGAGAAGGCCATGACCGACACCTACGTCGAGCTGACCGGCGACACCGACGACGTGACCGCCCACGTGCGGCGGGCCAAGGATCTGGTGTGTCGCGCCCTGTTCGGTGCCGAGTTCGCCCGGATCCTGCGGTTGCTGCCCGAGGTGGTCGACGCCCACGGCGGGGAGACAACGCACGAGGCGCTGCGCGAGCTGGTGGTGACCTTCGACGTGTACCGCTCCTATCTCCCGTACGGGGTGGAGCATCTGGACACCGCGCTGGAGCGGGCGCGCGTCGTACGACCCGAGCTGTCCGAGGTCCTGTCCGCGCTGTCGCCGATCCTGCACGACGCCGGTCACGAGGCCGCCTCGAGGTTCCAGCAGTTGACCGGGCCGGCGATGGCCAAGGGGTTGGAGGACACCGCCTGGTATCGCCACGCCCGGCTGATCGCACTGAACGAGGTGGGCGGGGATCCTTCCCGGTTCGGCCTGTCGACCGGCGAGTTCCACCAGGCGTGGCAGCGACGGACCGCCGAGCAACCCCACTCGATGCTGTCGCTGTCGACCCACGACACCAAACGCGGTGAGGATGTCCGGGCCCGGATCGCCTGTCTGTCGGAGCTGCCGCACGCCTGGCATCACGCCGCGGAGAACTTCCTGGCCGAGGCCGGGGTCCCCGATAAGCGGTTCGGCTACTTCTTGGCCCAGACCCTGGTTGGGGTCGGATTCCCTGACCGTGCACGCGTACATGCGTACGCGGAGAAGGCGATGCGGGAGGCGTCCGAGCACACCACCTGGGACGATCCCGATCATGGGTACGAAGAGGCCGTGCACGCCGCCATCGATCGCTCGTACGACGATCCGAGCGTCCGCGGCATCCTGGAGAGGGTGCACGCCCTGGTCGAGCAGCCGGGCTGGTCGAACTCGCTGACCCAGAAGCTCGTCCAACTCACCGGGCCGGGCGTGCCGGACGTCTATCAGGGGACGGAACTGTGGGAGGACTCGCTGGTCGATCCCGACAACCGCCGACCGGTCCCGTTCCGGGCACTCGCCCGGCTGGCCGACTACGTGACCACCTGTCCCACCGTTGACGAGACCGGCGCCGCCAAATGGTGGGTGACGCGGGCAGCGTTGCGGCTGCGGCGCGATCGGCCGGAGCTGTTCACCGGCTACGCTCCCCTGCTGGCCAGTGGTCCAGCCGCCGAACATCTGGTCGGGTTCGATCGCGGCGGCGCGATCACCGTCGCCACCCGACTCCCGATCACGCTGGCCGGGGCCGGCGGCTGGGGAACCACCACGCTGGCGCTGGACGGCGCCTGGACCGATGTCCTGACCGGCGCCGGTCACACCGGCACCGTCGCGGTGGCCGACCTGCTGCACCAGGTGCCGGTGGCCCTGCTCACCCGCGATGAGTGAGCAGTTTCCGTACCGGCGGGTGATGGTCTACGGAGTCACCGGCTCGGGCAAGTCCACGCTCGCGGCCAGACTGAGCGGCGTCACCGGCATCGATTGGTACGCGATCGATGACCTGACCTGGCGGCCGGGCTGGGTGGCGGTACCGAGCGATGAGCAACGCCGCATCATCACCGGCCTGTGTGCCCAGGACAGCTGGATCATCGATCATGGGTACGGTTCCTGGCTCGACGTTCCGCTTGGTCGGGCCGACCTGGTGATCGGCCTCGACCTGCCGCGCGGGGTCTCGCTGTCACGCCTCGTACGACGAAGCCTCGTCAATGTCTGGACCCGACGCCCGACCTGCAATGGCAACGTCGAGACCTGGCGCACGCTGCTGCGCGGGGACTCGATCCTGGTGTGGCACTTCCGCTCCTTCGCCCGCAAGCGCGCCCGGATCAGGGCCTGGGACCAGGACTCCGGGGGCCCGACGATTCTGCGATTCACCTCGCCGCGACAGATCGATCGTTGGCTGGAGTCGCTGGCGCCTGCCTGAGGTGGTCACCGGGGCGGATCCGACAGCCCGCAGGGCTCAGGCTTGTCGACGGCGTGCCAACCGGTGGAAGACCACGGTTGCGGTGCCTGCGCCCAGGAACGGGGCCACAACGACGGGCAGCCACCACCACCCTGATGCGCCGAGCAGCTTGTCCGCAGGTGCGACCACCATCTCTCGTCGCAGCGAGCCGCCGCCACTGCCCGCCAGCGAAGGCATTGCCTGGGACGCCACCGTGACTTCACCGCTGATGCTCCGGTCGGCGAGTACCTGGACCGTCGAGCTGTCCGAGAAGCGGAGCCCTGGGCGCCATCGATCGACCGGCTCCCAAATGACCTGCGCGTCGCAGGTCTGCAGCAGTCCCGCCCAGCGCAGGGCTGGCCGACACCCCTCGATCTGTGCGGTACCCGTCCGGTACGGAGACGGCTCAGGCAGAACGCCGATGCGCACCAACCAGCCTTGCCCGATGAACAGCAATCCGAGGAAGACCCCCACAAGAACGAACCCACCCATCAGATCGCGCCGCGCTGCGATCCGGCTGAACTTCACCGGGGATCTCACGTCCATGAGCCGGACTTCTGAGCGGCCGAGCGTCGCTTCACGTCGTTGGGCCTCGGCGGCTCGATCATCCGCATCTGCAGGCGGCGTTCGCCCCGTGCGGGGGCTGATTGTGCCCAGCCGTGTGGGTCACCTGCTGCGGGCCAAACGTGTGGGTCGACACGGTGACAGACCGTACGTGACTCATCTCCACGACCACAAGAGCCCCTGGGCACCCGAAGGTGCCCAAGGGCTCTTGCTCAGATCAGATCAGATCAGATCAGATCAGATCAGATCACTTGAGGATCTTCGTGACACGACCGGCGCCGACGGTACGACCACCCTCACGGATGGCGAACTTCAGCTCCTCCTCCATGGCGATCGGCTGAATCAGCTTGACCGTCATGTCGGTGTTGTCGCCGGGCATGACCATCTCGGTGCCCTCGGGCAGCTCGATGGTGCCGGTGACATCGGTGGTGCGGAAGTAGAACTGCGGGCTGTAGTTCGAGAAGAACGGCTTGTGACGGCCACCCTCGTCCTTGTTCAGGATGTAGACCCGCGCCTCGAAGTCGGTGTGCGGGGTGGTCGAACCGGGCTTGATCACGACCATGCCGCGCTCAACGTCTTCGCGCTTGGTGCCACGAAGCAGCAGCCCGACGTTCTCGCCAGCCTGACCCTCGTCGAGCAGCTTGCGGAACATCTCGACACCGGTGACCGTGGTGGTCTGCTTGACGTCGCGAATGCCGATGATGTCGACGGTCTCGTTGACCTTGACGATGCCGCGCTCGATCCGGCCGGTCACCACGGTGCCACGCCCGGTGATGGTGAACACGTCCTCGACAGGCATCAGGAAGGGCTTGTCGATCTCGCGCTCGGGCTGCGGGATGTAATCGTCCACGGCCTCCATCAGCTTGACGATGGACTCGGACCACTTGGGGTCGCCGTTCAGGGCCGGGAACGCCGCCACCGGGATGACCGGGGCGTTGTCGCCGTCGAACTCCTGGCTGGACAGCAACTCGCGAACCTCGAGCTCGACGAGCTCCAGGATCTCCTCGTCGTCGACCATGTCGCACTTGTTGAGGGCCACGACCATGGCCGGCACGCCGACCTGACGGGCCAGCAGCACGTGCTCACGCGTCTGCGGCATCGGGCCGTCGGTGGCGGCAACCACGAGGATCGCGCCATCCATCTGCGCCGCGCCGGTGATCATGTTCTTGACGTAGTCGGCGTGACCCGGGCAGTCAACGTGAGCGTAGTGACGCTTCTCGGTCTGGTACTCGATGTGCGAGAC
>JAKDKP010000173.1 GCA_030453285.1 Propionibacteriales bacterium | reverse complement strand
CAACCCAGCGACCAAGATCAATCGCAAAGGCCGTCGCCCCTGTCTGATCGACCAGAGCGACGATCAGACGCGCTGGTGCCAGGGCGACGACCGCACCGACGACGGCCGTGCTCATCATGGCCAGCCATGCCCCAGCCGCGAGCACGCGGCGACCCGGGACGGCGACCAGGCTCAACCTGAGTTGGCCATCGCGGTGCTCACTGGCCGCGGCGGTCACCGGCATCACGAGGAATGCGTACACCGGGGCCAGCATCACCATCCCGAACGTCGACAGCCTCGAGGGTGTGGCACCGGTCGAGAAGCGCACGCCGGAGACGTCGACAGCTGCGAGAGCGAGATTCGCCACCGCGCCGATGATCATCATGATCACCGTGCCCGGCAAGGTGGTGATCTTGGTGATCTCGGCACCGAACACATCCCGCCGCCGAATCGCGTCTGGTGGCGGCATCTCCTCCGCGGTGGCCGTCATCGAGCATCCCGCCGTTGGATGATGATCACCGAGGCGATCACGATCAACATGACCCAGCAGGTGAGCACCGCACCACCGTGCAGGGCGCTGCCGGTGAGCGGCACTCCATTGAAGACGTCCTGCAGCAGGAGGTTCCGGGACGCACTCCACGGCAGGAGCGCATCAACGGCGGGGGAGACCAGAGCCACCACCTGCGTCATGGTCAGCATGATCAGCACCACCGAGACGATGATGCCGATCAGCGTCCTCCTGGCAACGAGGGTGACGCCCAGGCTGATCAGCGTGATGGTGAGACAGAAGAGCAGGAGCCGAGCGTGGGCGGTCAGCATGTTGGGACTCACCAACAGTCCAGGATTCCAGTCCTTGATGGCGAACCAGGCAACCACGCTGGAGATGAGGCTGAACAACATGCTGATGCCGCTGGCCACCAGTCCGGTGGCCAGCACCTTGCCGACGACCAGGCGCCGCCGGTTCGGCACGGCGACCACGCTCAGGCCGAGTTGGCCGTGACGGAACTCCGCGCCACCGATCACGGCACCGAGGATGGGCAACAGCAGGCCGGCGTTGAGGGTGCTGGCGCTGACGTAGCCGATGAGCACCGTCGCGGCGTCGGTGAGCTGTCCCGCATCGAGCACCATCTGATTGGCGTCAACCCCGGCGGCCACCTCCCGATAGGTGTCCGAGGAGCCGGGTTGGATGGCAAGGAACAGCAGAACGAGGGCCGCGGTGACCACCTGGACCCTCGGCAGGGTGTAGGCCTTGGTGAGCTCGGACCTGACGATGTTGATCATCACCAGCTCTGTCCTGGCTGGCTGCTGGTCAACGAGAAGAATGCTTCCTCCAACGAGGCGTGTCCGTCGGTGATCTCGCCGAGTTCACCGGTGGCAATGATGCGTCCCTTGTCGATGATCACGATGTCGTCGACGGTCTCGGCGGTCTCACCCATCAGGTGGCTGGACAGCAGGACGGTGTTGCCCTGTTCGGCATAGCGCCGCAGGAATCCTCGGATCGTACGAATCCCTTCGGGGTCGAGGCCGTTGACGGGTTCATCGAGGACCAGGATCCGCGGCTCGCCCAGCAGGGCGGCGGCCAGCCCGAGCCGCTGTTTCATGCCCAGGGAGTACTTCCGTACGCGTACCTTGGCCGCGTCCGCCAGGCCGACCGTCTCCAGCACTTCGCCGATCCGTTGCGAACCGATCCGGTTGGACTGGGCCAGCCATCGCAGATGATCAACACCGCGTCGTTCGGGAACGGCCGACGCCCCGTCGAGGATGGCGCCCACCGTCCGCATGGGCTGGGTGAGGCTCGGGTACGGCTGGCCGTCGATGAGGGCGGTGCCCGAGGTGGCCTGGTCGAGTCCCAGCAGGATCCGCAACGTGCTGGACTTGCCCGCGCCGTTGGGGCCCAAGAAGCCGGTGACCCTTCCGGGGGCGGCAGTGAAACTCACCTGGTCAACGGCGGTCTTGGCGCCATACTTCTTGGTGACATCTTTGATCTCGATCACGCGCGGCTGCTCCTGGGCTGGAAGGGATGCGTCCGTCCAGCGTGCCGCGTCAAACGCCTTGTGCGTGACCCCCAGAAGTGGACACCTTCAGCGAGGCTGGTGCAGCAGCCCAGCCTCATGGGCGAGGACGGCCAGTTGGGTGCGATCACTCACGTCGAGTTTGGAGAACAGACGTTTCACGTACGTCTTGATTGTCTCCGAGCTCAGGAAGAGGTGATCGGCGATGCGCTGGTTCGACCACCCCGAGGCGATCAGTCGGATCACCTGCAGTTCCCGTGGGGTGAGCCGGGTGTTGGCAAAGGCGTGTGGTGCCGAGCGCGGTCGACTCGTGAACTGGCCCACCAGTCGACCGGTGACTTCTGGTGCCAGGGCGCCATGTCCGGCATGGACGGCCCGTACGGCGGCCAGCACTTCGGGCGACGAGGCGTTCTTCAACAGGAACCCTGCGGCTCCCTCCCGCAAGGCCTCGCTGACGTACTCATCGAGATCAAAAGTGGTGAGGATGATGATCTTGGTGGTCACCTCCCTGGTCTGACGTACGACGTCGAGTCCCGAACCGTTCGGCATCTGGACGTCGACCAGGGCCACATCAGGGCGCAGGGCAGTGATCATTCGTACGGTGTCGGCCCCCGTGCCGGCCTCTCCGATGACGCCGAACCCGTCGGTGCCGTCGAACAAGCGACGATGGATGCGCCGCAGAGCGGTGTCGTCATCGGCAAGGAAAACCATGATCGGTTTCGTCATCGAAACCACTCCATCGGTATGGTGGCCGTCACCGACGTACCGCCCGCCAACCGATTCGTCACCACGAGTTCACCGCCGAGCTGTTCGACGCGTTCGCGCATCCCGACCAGTCCGGTGCCCGGCGACATCTGCGCCGTGAGGCCACGTCCGTCGTCGTCGATGCGGGCATGCAGGGCGTCGCCTTCGTGCCACACCGCCACCTCGCAAGTGCGGGCGCCCGCGTGCCGGATGACATTGCTGACCGCCTCGCGCACGATCGGCAGGATTATCAGCCCGGATTCCTGGGCAGTGTCGGGGACGCTGATCCGCGCGGTCACGTCGAGCCCGCTGGCCTGTGCCCCGTTGATCACGTCGTCCAGCGCCTCGGTCAGCAGGACGGGCCGGGCAAGAGTTGCCTGGCCAACGGCGAAGGGGGAAACCGGAGTACGCAGTGGGTCCGCACCGCCCGGTGACCGAGACGTCGACACGTCGGATGGTTCGGCACGCAGTGTACGGACGAACGCCTGCACCTCTGCCAGGGCGCCGCGGGACCGCTGTTCGATGTCGGCCAAACTCTCCCGCAGCTCGGATTCCCCCTGATCGGGGAGGCGGCGGGCGACGTCGGCTTCGGCGCTGATCACGCTCAGCGCGTGACCCACGACGTCGTGCACCTCGCGAGCCATTGCGGTCTGCTGGCGCGCCCGATCGGTCGCGGCCTGTTGCCGTACGACTTCGCGCATGGCCGACAGGCGACGCGCTTCCACCTGCCCCAGCAGCCAGGCTGCCCCGATCGCCACCGCGGCCAGCACCACCTGCTGATCAAGGGCGGCAGTGAGCACCACCATCCCCAGGACCAGGATCGCCACCAGGCTGGCCCATCGTGGGCGCAGCCCGTGCCGCAGGGCGACCGGATACAGACACCACGCCGTGCCGAGCATCGGATCGTTGCTCACGCCGAGCAGCCAGGCAACGGTTGTGGCCGCCAGCGCCGTGCTGGCGGCGAGCCTCGGGAACCGCCACCGGATGATCATCCCCACCGCCACGACGACAGCCAGGATCACCCCGACGATCGCGACACGAGCATCGGCGGTCGTGGTCTCCGTCGGCCGCCAGAACACCATCAGCACCATCGCCGCCGCCACGACGTCCACCACGACGGACAGGGTCGAGCCTCGCCCGATCATTCGTACGTCCAGACCCGCCATGACACCCATTGGACCACGGCCACCGGCATGCCATCGGTCACCGAGGGGGCGACCGGCGCTAACCTCGACGACCATGAGGTGGACGAGGCATCGGCGGTGTGAGTTGATCATCCGATGAATGAGGTGCCCCTGGACGAGTGGGCGAGCTGTTCGGTCATCGACGTGGCACGCAGCCTGTTGGGCAGCACGCTGCGACATGATCAGGTCACCGTTCGGATCACCGAGGTGGAGGCGTACGAGGGCGAGTCCGATCCGGCGTCGCACGCCTTTCGAGGCCCGACGCCACGGACCCAGGTGATGTTCGGGCCGCCGGGACGGTTGTACGTCTATCGCAGCCACGGCCTGCACTGGTGCGCCAACATCGTCTGTGGCCCCGACGGGCGGTCGTCGGCGGTCCTGCTGCGCGCGGGCGAGGTGCTCGGCGGGGAGACCGAGGCCCGGACTCGTCGCGGGACCGTGCCGTACGAGCAACTGGGTCGAGGACCCGGCAACGTCGCCAGCGCCCTTGGCCTGACCGATGCCCTGAACGGTGCCGAGCTCTCGCGCGCACCGTTGGCGTGGCACCCCACGCCGGCGGGAGACAGGTCGATCTCCACCGGTCCGCGGGTCGGCGTCAGCGGGGCAGCCGATCGACCGTGGCGGCTCTGGCTCACCGGAGAGCCCAGCGTGTCGGCCTACCGGCGATCAGCCCGGGCGCGACCCGGCTGAACCTGCGTCACGGACGGCAGTGGGGGCGGTGACGCCTCGTTCCGGTGCCAGCATCAGGCACGCCACCAACGCCACCACGGCAGCGATGGCGGCAGCCGGAGCGATCCACACGTCACCGCCGCGAGCGAGGACGAGTCCACCCAGGACTGCGCCAAGCGCCGCACCGACGTAGATGGCCGAGCCGTTGAATCCCATCGCGATCGGAGCGACGTCGGGTGCAGTGTCGAACAGTCGATTCTGCTGGGGAACAATGACCAGGCCGACAACACCGCCGAGCAGCAGCATGGCCACGCAGGCCAGGACCGGCACTGACTGGGTGAGACTGAGGATGGCCAGGATCACCGGCGTCGCCACCGCCCCCCAGGCGAAGGTGCGCCACGACCCGTTACGGCGGATCAACGGAGCGACCGAGCGGGTGGCTACGACCTGACCGGCGCCGAAGACGAGCAGGCCGATGGTGACGATGACGCCCGTGCCGTGCAGCACGCTGGGCGTGAAGGACAGCACGGTGTACACGGGAGTCACCACCAGCACCGTGCTGAGGAGCAGACGCAGCACCGGCCCCGGGCGCAGAACGGCCAGTCGCTGCCTCGCGGAGATGGCCGGCACATGGGCTCGCGGCAGGGTGACAATCAGCGCACCAACGATCAGCGCAAACGCGAGCAGCACCCAGATCGGGGCGCGTCAGCCAAGCCAGGAGCCGATGGCCACGCCGAAGGGCAACCCCGCCACCAACGACACCGAGGTGCCCAGCGCGACCGCGGCCAGGTTGCGGGGACGCGTCTGATTGGTCGACAGCACCCCGGCAACGGCGTACGCATTGGACTGGAAGGCCGCCGCCCCGACCGCAGCCAGCACGCGTCCGATCGCCATCACCGTGAAGGAGGTCGCGACAGCCTGGATCACCATGCCGACGGCGAAGACGGCCATACCCAGGAAGAGCAATCGGCGACGCTCCCACCGTCCGGCGGCGATGGCGATGATGGGCGAGGCGAGAGCGTAGGCGATCGCAAAGAAGGTGGTCAGTTGGCCTGCCTGCGCGACCGAGATGCCCAGGTCGGTGGAGATCTGCGGCAGCAGCCCCGCCAGCACGAATCCGTCGATGCCGAGGACGAAGGTTCCGGCGCCGAGCACCCGCAGTTGACCAACAGTAAGACTGTTAGATGATGATCGAAGTGACATGTCGAGAACGTACTGCGATAGTT
>JAKDKP010000172.1 GCA_030453285.1 Propionibacteriales bacterium | reverse complement strand
CCACACGATCAGATCCCCAACAGACCCGCCGTTGCTACGACGCTATGACTCCGCCCACACCTGATCCCAGACCTGGGCAAACGGAGGCTACGCGACCTGACGACAAACGACGTGGAGACGTGGTTGGCGGTCAAAGCGAAGGTCTTGGCCACCTCTACCCTGACTCGCTTGTTGTCGATCCTGCGTCAGACAATCCGTCGGGCTCAAGCGCGGAACCTGGTCAGCCGGAACGTGGCCGAACTGTGCGATCCACCTCTCGGTCAGAAGGGGCGGCGACCGTCGAACAGTCTCACCCTCGATCAGGCGATGGCGTCGCTGGCGGCAAGTACCAAGCACCCGTCCATGCACGGGTATGTGACGATGTCGCTGCTGACCGGTGCCAGGGCTGAGGAACTGCGCGCGTTGACCTGGGCCGATGTTGACCTCGTCGGCCGACCTGAGGCTGATCCACCGATACCGCCGTCGATGTCGGTTGTCCGGTCCGTACGGGTGGACGGTGATACCAAGACCACCCAGTCACGTCGTGGGATGGAACTTCCCAGTCGGTGCGTCGATGCCCTGCCCACCCACCGCGCTCGCTCTGGCGGAGGTGCGACCGGGCTGGTCTTCCACACTGCGACCGGGGCAGCGTTGGATGCTGCGAACGTCCGTCGTGCGTTCCGTTCGGTGGTGCGTGACGCTGGGCTTGACCCAGCAGCCTGGACGCCGCGCGAGCTACGGCATTCGTTCGTGTCGCTGTTGTCGAGCGAGGGGCTGCCGATCGAAGACATCTCCCGGCTGGTGGGCCATGCCACGACCCGGACTACCGAACGGGTGTATCGCAAGGAGCTGCGGCCGGTGCTCAGACGTGGTGCAACCACGATGGATCGACTGTTCCCGGAGGCGTGATATACACCCAAGTACGGACCCGTTGTGCAGCAAATTGTGTAGCAGTTGGACCGTGGGAGCCAGTACGTGAGGAGTCTGGGCTGGGAAAACTGCCCTCTGGCTACCGGTGTTGCTGTGGTGGAGCTAAGGGGATTCGAACCCCTGACCTCTTCCATGCCATGGAAGCGCGCTACCAACTGCGCCATAGCCCCGTGCTGGGCGTCCCCGTGGGGACCACGAGATACTAGCGCGCCCGGTCGGCCGTTGTGAAATCCGCCGTCACGCTCGCCACCTGGACGTCACCGTTGATGCGCGACATAGAGCTGACCATGTCGTACGGGATCAGGCTCGAGTCTTCACCACGCCGGGTGGTGCGCGATGGAGCACCAGCGTGATCGCGGCCGCACTCGCCGCCAGGATCGCCAGTGCGCTGACGCCGGTCAGCAGATCCGGTTCCAGCAGTGGCTGCCCACGGAGCGCCTGTACCGTCACCAGCGCGGTGACCGCGAGGTAGGCACCCGCACTGATCATCACGATCCGGGTCCGCACCGCCTCACTGGCCAGCCGTGGACATCGCCGGCTCGCGGCCGCCAGCAGGACAGCGATCAACGGCAGGAGCTGCAGGGCGTGGATCCCCACGAAGTGGCCGATGCGCAGGTCGCCACCCTCGACCGACCAGCCGAGGAACGGCAGCCCGGCCTGATCGTCGGCGACGCCAACGGCGTGCGCCCCGATCAGACTCGGCCGCTGCCCATCCTCGATCTGCTGCCGCTGCCGGGCGGTCGGCACGGTCATCAGGAACCCCAGCGCGATTCCCACCAACGCGATCAGCCCACCCAACCGGAGCGCGACCCGGAACGGTCGGTCGATCCCGTTGAATCCCCAGGTGAGCACGGTCAAGATGGCCGTGGCCATCCAGACGACCAACACCAGGGTGCCGGCGATCGAATACAGCGTCTGGTCCAGGTCGGTCAGATTGTTGAAGTGGCTCGGTGTCCCGCGAAACGCCTGTATCGCAACCCATGCGATCTCATAGGCCGAGGCCACCGCGATGATCACCCCGAGCACTTGAGCGAAAAAGTCGTACCGAGCGGGAACGTACGTCGACATCCATGCCCAGCTCAGGCAGAAGATGCCGAACGAGATCCCGAACTTCGCCGGCTTCGCCCACGCGGGCTCGCCCAAGATCTCTCGCCCATCCAGTCCGGTCAGGAGCATGGCCAAGGCGCCGAACCCCAGGAGCGTGACCCCTGTGATGGCCAGCACTCGATTCCAGCGAGGGAGATCGGCTCCGGCGAGGGGCCGGTCGTCATGGCTCGGCTCGGCATGGGGTGGTTGGCCCTGTCGTGACTCCGCATCCAATGGCATGCCTCGACAGTAGGAATTCAGAGCCCTCCACCGCGTCCATCCATGGAGTGAATGATGAACCCATCACCAGCGGTATCGGCTGACTCTGGAGTGATACTTCCGAACTACCGAATCCACCAACGCCGGAACGCGAGAGCCGTTCACCGCCCGTTCATCGCGGCACGTTCCAGCGGATTGACCTGGCGTTCGCCGTCGGTGCCGCCGAGCACCCCGATGTTGTAGCCGCGCAGTCGCCAGCGGCCCAGTCCGTCGACGTCGAGATCGATCCAGTGGCAGTTGTTGAGACCGGTGAAGGTGTGCCACGTCTCGTACGGGAACCCGAGGAACTCGCACATGCCCAGTCGCGCCGCCATCCCGTGGATGCCGACCAGGACGGTGCCGTTGGCACGCTCGACGACTGAGCGCAGTCCTTCGCCCACCCGGGCCGCCACCTCCACGGAGTTCTCACCGGTCGCCGAGCGTCGGACGTCCTCTCCGCGCGCGTACGCCGCGGCAGACTCGGGGTCCCGTTCGGCGATGTCGGCGGCGGTCAGGCCCTCCCAGGTGCCGACGTGGATCTCGCGGAATCGTACGTCGGTCTGCACCGGCAGTCCGTGCTCGGCCGCCACCGCCCGCGCGGTCTCGTACGCCCGCTCAAGATCGGAGGCCCACACATGATCAATCGGCGTCGAGGCCAACGCCGCCGCAGCCCCGATCGCCTGCTGGCGACCAAGATCATCAAGGCTGATGTCAGCCTGCCCCTGGAAACGTCCATCGGCATTCCACGCGGTCCGTCCGTGACGCAACAGGATCAACCGGGTTGCGCTCACCGCGCCTCGTCCACCCCGAGCTCGATCTGCGGGCAATCGCCCCAGATCCGTTCCAGGGCATAGAAGGCGCGCTCCTCGCTGTGCTGGATGTGCACCACCACCTCGGCATAGTCCAGCAGCACCCAGCGGTTCTGCCGGTCGCCTTCCCGACGGACCGGCTTGGCGTCGTGCTGCTCCCGGAGCTGCTTCTCGATCTCGTCCATCACCGCCCCCACCTGCCGCTCGTTGGCGGCAGTCACGACCAGAAACACGTCGGTGATCGCCAACTGGTCGGAGACGTCGTACGCGACCATGTCACGTCCCAGCCGGTCGGCGGCGGCCGCGGCGGCGGTACGGGTGAGTTCGAGTGCGCGGTCGGTGGCTGTCATGGATTCCCTTGTCTGCTGATCATGAGTCTGTCTGCTGATCATGAGTCGTAGAGGCCGCGCTTGGCGATGTACTGCACGATGCCGTCGGGCACCAGGTACCAGATCGGCTGGCCACCCATCACCCGCTCGCGGCAGTCGGTGGAGGAGATCGCCAATGCGGGCACCTCCATCAGGGTGATCCGGTCCGCCGGGAGTTTCTCGATGGTCGGCGAGTCCAGGTCGACCCCGGGCCGCGTCACCCCGACGAAGTGGGCGAGGTCGAAGACCTCCTCCACCCCCCGCCAGGTGAGGATCTGGGCCAGTGCGTCGGCACCGGTGATGAAGAACAGTGCGGCATCGCTGCCGCGTTCGGCGCGGAGGTCCTTGAGCGTGTCCACCGTGTACGTCGGCCCCGCCCGGTCGATGTCGACCCGACTGGCGGTGAACCGTGGGTTGGAGGCGATCGCGATCGAGGTCATCAGGTAGCGATCCTCGGGTGCCGAGACCCGACGATCGGCCTTCTGCCACGGCTGACCGGTGGGCACGAACACGACCTCATCGAGTTCGAAGGTGCTGGCCACCTCGCTGGCGGCCACCAGGTGGCCATGGTGGATCGGGTCGAAGGTGCCGCCCATCACGCCCAGGCGGTAAGGGCGAGGTGGGCTGCCCTCAGGATCGGGGCGTCGTGCCAGGCCCGCAGGTGTGGTCGTCATGGTGTCGGCAACTGAACGGCGTCAGCTGTGGGGGCGCCCCTTGCCGAAACCCAGCGTCAGCGCGAGGGCCGCCATGAAGATCACGAACGGAATCAGGAAGAACCCCCACACCGGGATCGGGAGTTCGGTCTCGAGCAGGATCATCCACATGCGCGACACCATATCCTGTCTGGCCGTGACTCAACCCACCGTCGCCCCCGGCCACGGTCTCGTCGCCCACCGGTGGACGTCCTGCTCAACTGGAGAAGAACAGTCCCTGCAGGCCTCCTCGGCGACCGCGGCCGCGATGGCCGCCGTAACCCCAGCCGGGGCCTTGGTCGTACGGGTAGGCAGCCTGCGGCGGGTACCCCTGCGGTGCATAGCCTTGAGGGGCATATCCGGCCGGCGGGGGCGGCGGCGGCTGCTGGGCTGCCGCAGCCTGGGCGACCTGGTTCTCCAGGCGCCCGATCGCCTCCAACTCGCCGTGGTCGAGGAAGATCCCCTTGCACGTTTCACACTGTTCGATGTGCACCCCATTGCGGTTGTAGGTGCGCATCCGTCCGCGACACTTCGGGCACTCCATCTGATCGGGAGAGCTCGCCGGCGGCGGGTCCTGCGGGAAGGGTGGTGGGTTCGTCATGGAACCAATTTCACCACTTGAGGCAAATGTCGAGGCAGGTGGCCACCTCGGGGGGCAGCGAGTCACCCGATGCGTTGCCCGCCCGGCAGGCGGCCAGATAGACAGCCCAACGGGCCGGTAGGTCCAATGCCGACCAGCCGTCGGCCCAGACCGCACCGCTCGACTGCCGATACGACAACCGGAACTCGTTCCAGTCCTCGTCGGGCAACAGTCCCGCCGCCCACCATCCGGCCGGCCGGGCCAGGTCCCATTCCGGATCGCCCAGGGCGAGGTCATCGAGATCCAGCAACCGCCAGACCGGATCCACCTGCCCCATCTGCCCGAGCTGCCCGAGATGCCAGTCGCCGTGCACCAGCACCGGCGATCGGGTCGGTGCCGCGGCCAGCTCGGTGAGCAGGCGATCACCGACCTGGCCGAGGGTGATCTCGTACGGGCTCCCGACCAGTCGCTGCCGTGCCCGGCGAAGCCGTACGGACCGATCATGGGTGGGCAGCCGCAGACCAGTCACCGGCTGTCGGTGCAGGGCGGCCAGCAGGGCTCCCGCCTCTGCCCAGGGGACCGTGCCGGAGGGGTCCACCACCGCGACCTTGGGCCAGAGCGTCGCCGGTCGTCCGTCCGGCGCGATGCGGAGTTCGTGGTGTGCCGGCGGCACCCAGAGATCGGGGGTCGCCCGCACGGCCGCCATTCGATCGGCCAGGGCTGCCAGGTCGGTCCCGGCCCGGTGCACCTTGATCACCAGCGCGTCGGTGATCAACAGTGTTGCCCCCGACCGTGTCGACATACGGTGGACCGGTCCCACCCGATCTTCGATGATCTCGTCCAGCCAGACGCGCCAGATGGATTCGATGGGCGACACAGCCTGGCCTCTCACTCGGAATCATGCTGTCGATCACGTACGGTCGTCATCATGGAGTATGTGTGATGAGCGAGCCGATCCGGATGTCGACCTCCACCGCCTCGGCCCTTCCCGAGCCGACGGCCCACATCCACCATCGCACGATCCGGCGCAATGGTCTGCTGCTGGGCGTCTGCACCATCACGCCTGCCTGGACCTCCCGCCCGCCGATGATCATGACGCTCGGCATCTTGGCCCGCCTTGATCCCTTTGAGGTGCAGCGGTTCCGGCTGTTGGCCGATCTGA
>JAKDKP010000171.1 GCA_030453285.1 Propionibacteriales bacterium | reverse complement strand
GGCGAGCGATACGCTCACCTCACGCACCAAGGGGGACTCGTATGCGTGGACGGATGCCGCTGCTCGCGTCAGCGGCAGTGGCCGTGATCGCGGTGGCAATGATCTGCGGAGGAGCCGCGGCGCTGGCGAACGCTGGCGGTCAACGGGCCGCGACCCAGGACCTGCTCACCAGTGGTCGGCCGTCCGTGGTGACCGATGCCCGGGTCAAGATCTTCACCGGCAGCGATGGCGAGCGGCGGGTGATCGAACTGGAGGTGGCCTTCGACGATGCCGGGCGCACGGTGGTCCTGCCGACGCGTACCGTGCCGAACCTCAAGGTGGACATCTCCGGGCCCGACGGTTGGGAACAGGACTTCACCGGCAAGACCGAGATCATCGGCGCGCCCGTACGCTACCTGCCCGGAACCAATCCCACCGTCGAACTGGAGAGCGAACTGGCCAATCAACGCTCCTCGTCATGGGGCTTCTTCGACATCCTGAGCGTCGCGATGTGTGCGATGGGCACCCTGATGTTGGTCGGGGCCAGCATGAGCGCCCTACGCCGGCGCTGAGGATATTGGCCGTCGCGACGCACCCAGTTCAGACTCCGTAGACGGCGAGGTGTTCGCGATGCCGGGTCGGGTGCTCGATCTGGTCGACGACCGCCGACGCGAGGTCCACGTACGACAAGGGCAGGCTCCCGAGCTGGTGGTCAAGAATCCTTGAGCCGAGTTGGTAGCGTCCCGTGACGGTTGCGGCGCTGCTCAGGTCGGCAGGTGGCGACAGCACGAGCCAGTCGGTGTCGGCATCCTGTCCTTCAAGCGGGATGACCCCTGCGGCATGGGCCGTGGCGAACGATCGCAGTGCCGGCGGGAAGAGCCGTTCGTCGTCTGCGACCATCCCGCCTGTGGGCAGGTACAGGGTGGCGAACAGTCCGATGATGATCACCCGAGGGATCCCGTTCGCCCGGGCCGCGGTGACGATGTTGCTGTTGATCTTCCGGTAGAAGTCGGTGTCGAACCCGTCGAACGACGGCGGCGGGGTGGTGAACGGCGTCACCGCCGAGACCAGCGCATCCGCACCGACCGTGGCTGCGGCCAATGTCCCGAGATCAAGGGCGTCACCTGCGACGATGCTGGCTCCCTCCGCAGAGAGGTGCCGATGTTGCACGGGGTGGCGAACGATCGCCGCAACCTGGTGTCCACGAGCGAGAGCGGTAGCGGTGATCGCTACCCCGGCACGGCCTCCTGCTCCGAGGACGGCCAGGCGCAGCGGGGGCGTCGGTGATGTCATGATCATGACGGTATCTTTGAGAAACTGGTTACTTCAACGAAACCGGAGGCGTGGTGAGCAGAGAGCTTGATAGAGAGGTGCGACCGGAGCGGATCCATCCGGCGTGCCCGACCTCGGCGTTGCCGATCCGGATCGGTGGCAAGTGGACCGGCATGATCATCATCTCCCTGCTCGACGGGCCGCGCCGCTTCACCGAGCTGCGCACCGCGTTGGGAACGGTGACGCCGAAGGTGTTGACCCAGACGCTGCGAGACATGACGCGCGACGGACTGATCGTGCGCAACGACTTTGCCGAGAACCCACCGCATGTGGAGTACGACCTCACGCCCCAGGGGCGCAGCCTGATCATGGTCATCGATGCCGCCCGCGCCTGGAGCGACGCGCACATCGCCGGACTACTGGACGCCCGCCAACGGTAGTCGGCCGATGTCCCGCCCGACCAAATGTCACGCCCGACCAATGTCGAGGACGATCTTGCCGCGGCCGTGCCCCGATTCCACGTCACGATGGGCATCAGCTGCCTCGTTGAGCCGGTAGGTGCGACGGACGTGGACGCGTAGTGCACCACGTTCGACGAGCCCCATCAGCTCGGCCAAGCGATCATGCGACCGACGGCTGCGGACGATCCGACATCCGAGTTCGACGGCGAGCGCCATGTCAACGATCGTGGCGATTCGGTCCCGGTCGGACGCCAGTTCGACAGCGGTGCGCAGATTCTCGTGTCCGGCTGCATCGAAAACGACGTCCACTCGGGGGGCCACCGCGCAGATCCGTTCTGCCTGGCCCTCTCCGTACGTGACAGGGATCGCACCCATGGAGCGCAGGTGATCATGGTTGGCCGCGCTCGCGGTCCCGATCACAGTGGCGCCGGACCGGACGGCAAGCTGGGTGAAGATCGTGCCCACCCCACCGGCCGCGCCACACACCAGGACGACATCCCCGTCGGAGACAGCAAGGTCTTCGTACGCGGTGTGCGCCGTCTGACCCGACGCCGACAACGCACCCGCAACCAGCCACGGCACGTTGGCGGGCTTCACGACGAGTTGATCCCGCGGTACGGAGACGTACTCGGCGTAGCAGCCGAGCAGATTGAAACCAGCGACCGCCTCGCCGGTGCGGAACGTGTCGACGCCCTCGCCGACATCCTCGATGATGCCGGAGAACTCGTTGCCGAGGATCTGGGGGAACGTGATCGTGGCTCCCGGTGGCGTCCAACCGGCGCGGATCGCCGCATCGGTGAGTTGCACACCGGCGGCGACCACGCGGACCAGGACATCACCGGCGGACACGGCGGGGCGAGCGAACTCCCGTACACCGAGCACCTCCGGGCCACCGAAGCTGTCGATGGCTGCCGCGCGCATCACCGAACCGTCGCTTCCGTGGTCAAGAATCGGACAAGCTCCTCCGGGGGCGCCACTCCCGAGATCCGACGGCCATCGCCACTGACGATCGTCGGCACGGAGCTGATCCGGAGCCGTCGCGCCTCACCGAGATCACCCGCAACCTCTCCCGTACGATCGCCGGCCAGCGCCCGCTCCGTCTCTGCGCCGTCCAGGCCCCACGCGGCGGCCAGTTGACGCAGCACGTCGGGATCGCCCAGGTCCTCATTGCGACCGAAGTGCGCCGCATACGCCGATTCCCAGGCCGCCTCGGTGTCGACGGCCTGCGTGGCGGCGGCGAGCTTGAGGAGGCGGTGGACCGGGTTGGAGTCGAAGATCAGTGCGGTGTTGATCTTGATGACCAGGCCCTCACGACGCCCCTCGATGCCGATGTGCTGACTCCTGGATTCCCATTGCTCGGGCGGCATGCCCCAGGTGCTGACCGCAGCCTCGGCGGTCGTCCGGCCAGGGTCGACCGGCCCATCGGGTTCGAGCAGGAAGCTGCGCCGCCGCACCCGTACCGGCTCATTGAGTCCGTCACCGACCCGCTGCAGGCGTCGCAGGCCGATCCAACACCATGGGCACCGTACGTCGGCCCACACGTCCACCGAGATCATCACCAGCTCCTTCGTCGAGTTCTCGTCACGTACAGTCGACTACGTCAAGTTGACTTGACGTCAAGGGCGATCGGGTGAGGAGATCACGACCATGGCTCAGGTGCACGAAGATGTCGTCTGGCTCAAACCCGGTCAACTCGCCGAACGCGCGGGCGTGGCGGTCTCGACCCTCCACTACTACGAGTCGCTGGGGCTCATCACGAGCAGGCGTACCGCCGGCAACCGGCGTGAATATCGCCGTGACACGCTTCGCGTGCTCGCCTTCATCCGGGCGTCCCAGCGTGTCGGCATCAGTCTCGACCGGATCTCCGACGCCTTGGCGAGCCTGCCCGATGAGGGATTGCCGACGAAGAAGGACTGGGCACGCATTTCGCGGGACTGGGAGGACGACCTCAACGAGCGCATCGACCACCTCACCGCCCTGCGCGACAAGTTCTCCAACTGCATCGGTTGTGGCTGCCTCTCCCTCAAGTCCTGTCCCTATTCCAATCCCGACGACATCCTGGGCGCCGACGGGAAGGGGGCACGCCGCATCCCGTAGCCACCAAGGAGCGCACCCCGACCCGCCCCGAGTCCACGTGGCGGGCAGTTGAGCATCTCGGCGGGCGGAATTCTGCCCGCCGTGTACCAGTTCCGACCGCCACGTGGGAAGGGCAGCCACGTGGGAGATGACAGCGGCCGCCCTGCCCAGGTTGTCTCCGGGGCAGGGTGACGCGGTCGGATCTGGATGCCTGTCGTCACTGACGATCCGGCAGATCAGTTCGGACGAATCGTACGGAGGCGATGACCAGCACGATCAGGGCCCACGCTGCCAGGGCCGCGACGGCCATGCCGGGGCTGACGTTGGTGCCGATCACGTCGGCACCGGTGAAGGTGGCCAGCGGGTTGGACCCGCTGAGGTCGGGGGTCAGGCCGAAGGGCAGGTACAGGGCTGGATTCGGCACTCCGGCGATGAGTGTGGTGACCGGACGCACGATGGTCTCGACCACGACGGCCGCACCCAGCACGAGGGTGACCGTCATCGGGCTGCGGATCAGCAGCCCCACGCTGAAGCCGAGGATGGCGTACAGCATCAGCGACAGCGCGCCACGGATCCACAGGCCCGTCAGGTCCGATGGGCTCAGCAGCAGCGGCACGCCGTTGGCAACCCCCCCGATGGACAGGATCACACCGCGGATCAGTGCCAGCAGCATGGCCGCGGCCAGCACCGCACCCGCCAGAGCGGCGACCTTGACCAACAGCAGTCGAGCTCGTCGCGGCTCGGCGAGCACACTGGCCGTCAGGGAGCCGCGCCCGTGCTCGATGCTCACCGTGAGCGCCCCCAGGAGCAGCGCCGCGATCACCGGGAACCCGATCCCGGATCCGGTGTTGCCCAACAGATCGACGACCACGCCCTGGGTGACCGGATTGGCCAGACTGAGTGCGGAGAGCTGATTGCCGTCGAGTTGATCAGCTTCGGTGGCGTTGGGGATGACGTCATTGAGGGCCGTCAACCCACCCACCAGGGCTGGCAGGAAGCTGAAGATCAGCCCGACGACGACGGCTTCGGCCACGGCGAGGATGAGGAGAACTCGGGCGGCGGTGGAAAGGCGGATGCGGAGCAGTTCGCTGGTGATCATGACGTGCCCTCCTGTCGGGTGGTGTGCAGGGTCTGCAGATAGAAGGATTCGAGGTCGACCCCGGACGGGAGATCGGCCAGATCGTTCTGGGCCAGGAGACGGCCCCCACCGATCACGACGATGTCGTCGATGAAGCGCTCCAGTTCGGCGAGCACGTGACTGGTCACCAGCACCGTGGCACCCTCGGCGGCGTAGCCCCGCAGGAGACCGCGCATCCAGATCATCCCTTCGGGGTCGAGACCATTCGCCGGCTCGTCGAGGATGAGGGTGTTCGGCCGCGGCAGCAACGCCTGCGCCAGGCCCAGACGCTGCCGCATGCCCTGGGAGAAGGTCTTGATCTTGCGCCCGGCAGCCTCCGACAGGCCAACCTCGGCCAGCACATCGGCGATGCGTGACCGCGGGACACCTGCGGCAGCCGCGGTGATCCGCAATTGCTGCATCGGAGTCAGCCCCGGGTGGAGGCCGGCGTTGTCGAGCAGGACACCGACCTGACGGCTGGGATGATTGAGCTGTCCGTACGGGCGTCCGTCGAACGTTGCCGTACCGGAGGTGGCAGCCGACAGGCCGAGCAGGATCCGGATCGTGCTGGTCTTGCCCGCCCCGTTCGGCCCGAGGTAGCCAGTCACGCGTCCCGGCCGGGCGGTGAAGGAGATGTTGTTCAGGACCTCGCGTTGTCCATGACTCTTGCTCAGTTGGGTGATCGTCAGGGAGTGACCTGACCTGGCATGGCGTGGATCGTGTGTGGTCATGCCTCCAGTGTTGGATGATCACCGGGGTCGACACATCCGTCGCGAGACAGACATTCACCACGTGGTGGTCGATTCCTGCTGCTCGTACGGTGCCGACAGGTGATTCCCGTCCCAAAGATCTGTCTCCCGACAGAGGCGCGAGACACCCGGGGACGACATGATGGGGCACATGGTCTGGCCCCGTACTCTTCGACGCCCTGCTGCCACCCGTTCCCGGCTGCTCGTCATCCTGATCGTCG
>JAKDKP010000170.1 GCA_030453285.1 Propionibacteriales bacterium | reverse complement strand
GACGCCAACACCGTACGACGCATCGTCCGGACGGCCGGGGTGGACCAGACCGACTCCGTGCTGGAGATCGGGCCGGGGCTGGGCTCGCTCACCCTTGGCCTGCTCGAGGTCGTCGGTCACGTCACCGCGATCGAGATCGACTCCCTGCTGGCCGGTGAGTTGGCCCGTACGGTCGGGAGCAGGATGCCCGACGCGGCCGACCGGCTCACGGTGATCGAGGCCGATGCATTGACCGTCACCGACGAGATGCTGCGGCAGGGCGGCGTGTCGGCACCGACCGCGGTGGTGGCCAACCTCCCGTACAACGTGGCCGTGCCGGTGCTGTTGCATTTCTTGGCGATCTCGGACCAATGGCGGCGTGGGCTGGTGATGGTGCAGCTCGAGGTGGCCGATCGGCTGGTGGCCACTCCCGGCTCGAAGATCTATGGGGTGCCATCGGTGAAGGCCGCCTGGTATGCCGCCGCCACCCGAGTGGGGTTGGTCGGCCCGAAGGTGTTCTGGCCCGCACCCAACGTCGACTCGGGACTGGTCCTGCTGGAACGACGAGAGCCACCACGGACGACGGCGACCCGGCAACAGGTCTTTGCCGTCATCGACGCCGCGTTTGCCCAACGACGCAAGATGTTGCGCTCGGCCCTGTCGGGGTTGTGCGGGTCCTCGGCTGCTGCCTCGGTCGTGCTCGAGTCAGCGGGGGTCGATCCCACCGCTCGGGGCGAGGTGTTGGACGTGCACGCCTTTGCCCGGATCGCCGAACACCTCACGTGGCGGACGTCTCCTCGAGGCTGAGCCTCAAGGCCGTACGCTCGGCGGTGTGTCAGCCACAGTGCCGGTGGAGGAGAGCGTACGGGTCCGTGTCCCGGCCAAGATCAACGTGTCCCTCGCCGTTGGTCCGACCCGTGCCGACGGCTACCACGATCTGGCGACGGTGTTCCAGGCGGTGTCGCTGTACGACGAGCTGACCGCCACCTGGGCGCCTGCCGGCGAGGTCAGTGTCACGACCATCGGCCCGTTCGCCGATCACGTGCGTGACGACGAGGACAACTTGGCCTGTCGGGCCGCCCGGCTGTTGATGGATCGCTACAGCGAGGGCGCCGCCTGGGGGGCGGATCTCCTTGTGGACAAGGCGATTCCAGTGGCCGGCGGGATGGCAGGGGGTTCGGCCGATGCGGCCGCAGCCCTGCTCGCCTGCGCCGCGTTGTGGGATCTCGACGTGTCGCCGGCCGAGCTGCGCACGTTGGGTGCCGAGCTCGGCGCCGACGTGCCGTTCGCCCTGCTCGGCGGAGCGGCGGTCGGCACCAACCGCGGTGATGAACTGGTGCCGGTGCTCGGTCGCGGCTGCTTCCACTGGGTGTTGGCGCTGTCCGAGGTCGGACTGTCGACCCCGGAGGTGTTCGCCCGCCACGACGAGTTGGTCGGCACTCCGGTGACGCCGCGGATCCGTGACGAGCTGATGGCCGCCCTCGGCAGTGGCGATCCCGAACAGTTGGCGGCGTCGCTGCGCAACGATCTGACCGACGCCGCTTGTGCGCTGCAGCCGGGCCTGGTCGACACCCTGGAGCTCGGTCGTCGGCACGGCGCCTTGGCCGGTCTGTTGTCGGGTTCGGGACCGACCTGTGCGTTCCTGGCCGCCGGCGAGTCTGCGGCCATGGAGCTGGCACGCAACCTGCGGGCGGAACTGGGCGCCGATGCCGTACGGCGAGTGCGCGGCCCCGTGCCGGGCGCCAAGCTCGTCCAGGTGGTGCGCTGACAGGTTGCCTCGATCCGCGGCGGCGCCGGCCCTGCTGCTGGACGGACTGTCAGCCTTCGTACGGGAGGATGAGGCGCCGCAGCAGCCCTGCCAACGCGTCCCGCTCGTCGGCGCCGAGTCCGGTCAGCATCTCCTCCTCGGCGGCCACCAGGTCCGACAAGGTCTCGTCGACGGCTCGTTTGCCGTCCGGGGTGAGGCGGACCAGAACCCCACGACGGTCTTCGGGGTGATTGGCCCGGGTGACGAACCCACGCTGGGTGAGGAGGTCCACCCGGTTGGTCATCGTGCCGGAGGTGACGAAGGTCTCGCGGAGCAGTTGACCGGGGGAGAGCTGGTACGGGCTGCCGGCGCGACGCAGCGCCGCCAGCACGTCGAACTCCCAGGATTCAAGATCATGGGTACCGAAGGCTGCCCGGCGGTGTTGATCAAGATGGCGGGCCAACCGCGTGACCCGGGACAACACCTGCATGGGAGCAACATCGAGATCGGGCCGCTCCCGCCGCCAGGCGGTGAGCAGCCGGTCCACCTCATCGGCACGCTCGGTCATTCCCCCGATGGTAGTCAAGAATCTCGATGTCGAGAATCTCGACCCTTGTCCCGTACGTCGACTGTCAGTTTGGGTCGGCTCTCCAGATTCGCCAGCCCGTTCCAGGCGAGGTTGACCAGATGCGCGGCCACCTCGGGTTTCCTGGGCTTGCGAACGTCCAGCCACCACTGGCCGGTGAGCGCGACCATCCCCACCAGGGCCTGGGCGTACATCGGGGCCGTCCTGGCGTCAAGGTTCTTGCGCTTGAACTCATCGCCCAGGATGTCGGTCACCCGGACCGCGATGTCGGACAGGATGCTGGCGTACGAACCACTGCCGCTGGCAAAGGCCGAGTCACGTACCAGGATCCGGAAGCCGTCGGAGTTCTCGTCGACGTAGTCCAGCAACGCCAAGGTGGCCTGCTCGAGCAACTCCCGGTAGCGACGCCCGGTGAGCGAGGTGCGGATCCGGTCGAGGAGTTCGGCGACCTCACGATCGACCACTACCGCGTACAGGCCCTCCTTGCCGCCGAAGTGCTCGTACACCACCGGCTTGCTGACCTCGGCCCGGGCGGCGATCTCCTCGACCGAGGTGGCGTCCATGCCGCGTTCGGCGAACAGGCCGCGCCCGACGTCGATCAACTGCTCACGTCGTTCGGTGCTGGACATCCGTCGACGTCGTGCTGCTTCCCGGCCGGCCATGGGCCCCAGTCTGGCCTGTGTACTGGTCGCCGACCAACCGCCGCCGTCGCGGGAGTCGGTGACGGCTTTGTCGCCCGGGGCCGATCCTGCGTAGTCTTGGCACCGACTGCCATGCAGTCGATCCCCGGTTGGTCTGCCGGTAGGGCCCGCCTGACTTTGAATCAGGACTAGCGACGTAGGTTCGACTCCTACCCGGGGAGCAAGCCTGTGTGGCCCCTGCGGGCTACTGTGAAGCCGTGAATCCCGAACAGGCACTGGCGATGGTGACCGATCCCTCGTACGAGGTCAGGGTTCGTGCCGTTGGCCCACTGGTCGAGGTGATGGACACAGACCCCCATGCCGCCGAGGCGGTGGCTTGCTGCGCGACGAGGGCGACCTCGCAGTCGGTCACGCCGCAGCCTCAGCTCTGCTGCGGCTCGGAACTGTGCAGGCGCTGACCATGTTCGCCCGGGCGTACGCCGATGCCGATGATCAGTACGGCGATCACTACAACGACGAACTTTGTGAGGCAGCCCACGATCATCCTGAACTGCTCGGTCGGCTGCGAGCGCTCTCGAAGGTTGAAGAAGGAGCCCGCTACGCCGTGGACTGGCTGACCGCGCCCCAGGGCGGCTGGTAGCGCCAGCGACGAGGTGTCCGTGTCGGACCGATGAGTACACCGAACGACGCCTCACGACGGCGAGGTCGGCTTGATTTTGTCGTGCGTCAGTGCGGCGTCGCCGCACAGGAGGTGCTGGCCGCAGAGGTCAGAGAACCTGACCCAGCAGGTGCTCTCGGCCGTTGCTCGACCGCGCAAGGCTCAGGACGAGGTGATCTCGCCGATCCGGCCGGCGACGCGGGTGGTAGCGTCCGCGTGAACCCGTACCACCCCGGATGAACCACCTGCTCAGGGAGGCCTCAGTGACGGACCAGCCAACCGCGACACCTTCACCGGACGACCAAGGGGCGAGCCCGCACGCGGTGGCCGCCGTGATCGTCCTGGCAGCCGGCAGCGGCACCAGGATGAAGTCCAAACTCTCCAAGCTGCTCCACGAGGTCGCCGGCCGCTCGTTGGTGAGCCACGCGATCCGATCCGCGGAATCGATCAGCCCCGAGCATCTGGTGGCCGTGGTCGGCGCGATGCGTGATCAGGTCGAGGGCCATCTGGCCGAGGTGGCTCCCGAGGTGCGGACGGTTCGGCAGACCGAGGACGCGTACGGGACCGGTCACGCGGTTCGGTGTGCGCTGGCTGCCCTCGGCGAATTGACCGGCGAGGTGGTGGTGCTCGGCGGCGACGTGCCCATGTTGGAGCAGCACACCCTGGTCGCGATGTTGGACCGGCATCGCGGCGAGCAGGCCAAGATCACCATCCTGTCGGCACTGGTGCCCGATCCGACCGGGTACGGCAGGATCGTCCGGGATGCCGAGGGCCACGTCGACCGGATCGTCGAGCAGGCGCAGGCCACGCCCGAGGAGCATGCGGTCAACGAGATCAACTCCAGCATCTACGTCTTCGATGCCGCCGTCCTGGCCGACGGGCTGAGTCGGATCACCAACGACAACAGCAAGGGCGAGTACTACCTCACCGACGTGATCGGCCTCGCCCGCACCGACGGACACACCGTGGTGGCAGAACTCACCGCCGACACCTGGCAGACCGAGGGCGTCAACGACCGGATCCAGTTGGCCGCCGTGCATGCGGAGATGAATCGGCGGATCCTGCACCGCTGGATGGCTGCCGGGGTGACGATCCTCGACCCCGCCTCGACCTGGATCGACGACTCGGTGGAGCTGGACACTGATGTCACTCTGCTGCCGGGAACGACCCTCAAGGGGGCCACCGTGGTGGCCGAGGGAGCCACCATCGGACCAGACGTCACGCTCACCGACTGCGAGGTGGGGGAGTCCGCCGTCGTACGGCGGGCCGAGGCCAACCTGGCCGTGATCGGGGCCGGCGCCCAGGTCGGGCCGTACTCGTACCTGCGTCCGGGCACCGAGCTCGGTGAACGCAGCAAGATCGGCGGGTTCGTCGAGGCCAAGAACGCCAAGGTCGGCACCGGCGCCAAGGTGCCGCACCTGACCTATGCCGGGGATGCGGTGATCGGGGAAGGTGCCAACATCGGTGCCGGAGTGATCTTCGCCAACTATGACGGCGTAGCCAAGCACACCACCCACATCGGCCGGGATGTCTTCGTGGGCAGCGATGCAGTGCTCGTCGCGCCGGTCACCGTCGCCGACGGCAGCTACGTCGCGGCAGGCTCGACGATCACCGACGACGTCGATTCCGGACAGCTCGCGGTCGCTCGCGGTCAACAGCGCAACATCAGCGGTTGGGTGGAGCGCAAGCGGGCCGGGAGTCGTACGGCCGAGACGGCACGGCGGGCATCGGCTGGCCCGCCGTCCTCTGAGCATTCTTCCGAATCGACCGCCCAGCAGGAAAAGCAGCAGAGGGATGACGACCAGTGACCGGAGTGACACGACCCAACGACAAGCACCTGATGCTGTTCTCCGGACGGGCCTATCCAGAACTCGCCGACGAGATCGCCGAGCTGATGGGAGTCGGTCTCGCCCCGACCCGTGCGCTGAACTACGCCAACTCCGAGGTCTATGTCCGCTTCGAGGAGTCGGTTCGCGGTTCGGACGCCTTCGTCATCCAGAGTCACGCTGCTCCGGTGAACGAGTGGTTGATGGAGCAGTTGATCATGGTCGATGCGCTGAAGCGGGCGTCGGCGAAGCGGATCACCGTGGTGGCCCCGTTCTATCCGTACGCCCGGCAGGACAAGAAGCACGCCGGCCGCGAGCCGATCTCCGCCCGGCTGGTGGCCGATCTCTTCAAGACCGCTGGCGCCCATCGGCTGATGTCGGTCGATCTGCACGCCGCGCAGATCCAGGGATTCTTCGACGGTCCGGTTGATCACCTGTG
>JAKDKP010000169.1 GCA_030453285.1 Propionibacteriales bacterium | reverse complement strand
TGTCCTCGGTGACGGCTCCTGAGACCGGTCTCAGTACGGGGGGTTGGCTCATCGGGCTCCTCTCGGTGGTGCCAGCGTATCGGCCGACCGGAGACCCGCGGGCATGTGGGACGATCGGTCCATGATCAGCTTGGTGGTGCCGCTCAAGGACCTGTCCTCGGCGAAGTCCCGCTTCGTCGACGCGGCTCCCGAATTGCGGCGACGGCTGGCCTGGTCGATGTTCTGCGACACCGTGCTGACCTGTGCCGAGGTGGCCGATCTGGTCGTGGTGGTCAGCGACGTCCCCGGTGTGGCTGCCAGTCTCCGCCAGCGCGGCGTGCGCGCGGTCGTCGTGCCCGATCCGGGCGGGCTGAACAGCGCGTTCACGGCCGGAGCATCCGTGACACCTGTCGGCGGCATGGTCGGTTGTGTGATGGGTGATCTGCCGGCCCTGACCCGAGCAGAGCTCGTGGAGATCGCGGTCGGTGCGAGCACCCATCCACGAGCGTTCCTTGCCGACGCCGACGGAGTGGGCACCACGATGCTGTTTTCCTCCGCTGGGCTGGTGGATTCTGGCGGGTCGCTGGACCCTCGCTTCGATGACGCCTGCACCAGGCACGGCTCTGCGATGCGCCACCTCGACTCGGGCGCTGTGGCGCTGTCCCGCCGACAGGATCAGCCCGGCTGGCCCGGCGCCCGTCGCGATGTCGATGACCCGAGTTCACTCATCGAGGCCGCGCGGATCGGCCTGGGCCGCCACACGCGGCCGCTCACCGACGGTCGGGGGCGATTGGGGGTGCTGGCCGAACTGACCGTCGCCGAGCATCGGCCCGATCACGAGTTGATCATGGTCACGATCGACGGTCGCCTGTTCCGGACATCCACGACGACTGCGGCTGGACTGCACCTGCGCCCCGGCCAACGCTGTCACGCCGCGCTGGATGCCGACCACCGTCGGGTGCTGTCCATCTGGCTCTGAGCAACGGAATCCGCATACGACGAAGGGCCCGAACCTTTCTTGGTTCAGGCCCTTCGCAGGATGTTGCTTGATCGTACGGGTCAGCGCTTGCGAGCCGTTGCCTTCTTGGCGGCGGCCTTCTTTGCCGGGGCCTTCTTGGCGACGGCCTTCTTCGCGGTGGCCTTCTTGGCGACGGTCTTCTTGGTCGGAGCCTTCGCTGCCGCCTTGGTGACCGTGGCCTTCTTGGCTGCCGTCCTGGCGGGAGCCTTCTTGACCGCGACCTTCTTGGCTGGGGCCTTGGTGGTGACCTTCTTGGCCGTCGCCTTGTTCACCGGTGCCTTGGTGGCCGTTGCCTTGGAGGCAGGGGCCTTGGCGGTGGTGGACCTGGTGGCAACCTTCTTGGCTGCCTTCGGCGCCTTCTTCTCGCCGGAGGCGAAGGCCTTCAGCTCCGATCCGGCGCGGAAGCGCGGAACCCACGTGGCCTTGGCACGCTTGCGCTCGCCCGTACGAGGGTTGCGCACCATGCGCGATGCGCGATGCACCTTCTCGAACACGCCGAACCCGGTGATGGCCACCTTCTCCCCAGCAGCGGTCTGGTGGGTGATGGTCTCGGTCACCGCATTGAGTGCACGCGCCGCCTCGGCCTTGTTGCCCTCGTAATGCGCCGACAGCTTCTCGATCAGCTCAGCCTTGTTCACAGCTTCCCTCTTTCGAACGTTGTCCCGAACTCCGCCCTGCAAGGGCTTCGAGCACCCGCAGATCGCGGACACAGTTGCCACGCTAGGGATTCAGGCCGTGATCAGCAATCACCACGGCCCTGTTTTTGTGAACGTGTCGCCGATCCGGACCGATCCGGGCCCGATGCAGGAGTTCAGCCGGCGGTTCGTGACGGCAGTGTCGTGGGTGCGAATTCCGGTCGGGTCTCCTCGAACGCGTCAATGTCTGTCTCGTGACGCAGGGTCAGCCCGATGTCGTCCAACCCCTCCAGCAGTCGCCAACGGGTGTAGTCGTCGATCGCGAACTCGGTAGCGAACCCTGCCGGGCTGGTGATCAACTTCTCCTGAAGGTCAATGGTGAGGGCGATTCCGGGGTTGGCCTCGAGGTGATCCCACAGCTCGGCGACCCGATCGGCATCGATCTCGGCGACCAGTAGCCCGGCCTTGCCGGAGTTGCCGCGAAAGATGTCACCGAAGCGCGATCCGATGATCACCTTGAAGCCGTAGTTCTGCAGGGCCCAGACCGCATGCTCGCGCGAGGAGCCGGTACCGAAGTCGGGCCCGGGCACCAGAACCGTTGCCCGGGTGTAGGTCTCGTTGTTGAGCACGAACTCCGGATCGCTGCGCCAGGCAGCAAACAGGCCGTCCTCGAAGCCGGTCTTGGTCACCCGCTTGAGGTAGACCGCGGGGATGATCTGATCGGTGTCGACGTTGCTCCGCCTCAGAGGCGCCGCGATCCCGGTGTGGGTGGTGAAGGCTTCCATCGTGAATGTCCTTTGCTGTGGGGGGATTCGGCGATCAGGTCAGGTCGGCCGGGGCAGCGAGGCGTCCGACCACAGCGGTGGCTGCCGCCACGGGGGGCGAGACCAGATGGGTGCGGCCCCCCTTGCCTTGTCGGCCTTCGAAGTTCCGATTGGACGTGGACGCTGCCCGCTCACCGGGGGCGAGTTGATCGGGATTCATGCCGAGGCACATCGAGCATCCCGCCGCCCGCCACTCCGCCCCGGACGCCAGGAACACCTTGTCCAGTCCTTCCTGCTCGGCCTGCAGGCGAACGCGAGCCGAACCCGGTACGACGAGCATGCGGACACCGTCGGCCACCCGACGCCCGTTGATCACCTCGGCGGCGATCCGCAGGTCCTCGATCCGCCCATTGGTGCACGAACCCAGGAACACGGTGTCGACGCCGATGTCGCGCATGGACTGGCCGGCCGTCAGGTCCATGTACGTCAGCGCCTTGGCCGCGGCCACCCGGTCCCCTTCATCGGCGAAGCTTTCCGGATCCGGCACAGTGCCGCCGAGGGGGACGCCCTGACCTGGATTGGTGCCCCAGGTGACGAATGGGGTGAGGCTGCTGGCATCAAGATCAACTTCGACATCGAAGATGGCATCCTCATCGGTGCGCAACTCCTGCCAGGCCTCGACCGCGGCATCCCAGTCGGCTCCGGCCGGTGCGTGCGGTCGACCGGCGATGTAGTCGAAGGTGGTCTGGTCCGGGGCGATCAACCCCGCCTTGGCACCCCATTCGATCGACATGTTGCAGATCGTCATCCGGCCCTCCATGGAGAGCTTCTCGATCGCCGGCCCGCGGTATTCGACGATGTAGCCCTGCCCACCTCCGGTTCCGACCTTGCTGATCAGAGCCAGCACCAGATCCTTCGCCGTGACATCGACAGGCAATTCGCCGGTGACGTTCACCGCCATCGTCCTGGGTCGAGCCTGCGGCAGCGTCTGGGTGGCCAGCACATGCTCCACCTCGGAGGTGCCGATGCCGAACGCGATGGCACCGAAGGCGCCGTGCGTTGAGGTGTGGGAGTCACCACAGACGATCGTCATGCCAGGCTGGGTCAGTCCGAGCTGAGGCCCGATGATGTGCACCACGCCCTGATCGGGGTCACCGAGGCTGTGCAGCCGCACACCGAACTCTTCGGCGTTGCGCCGCAGCGTGTCGACCTGGGCCCGCGATACCGGATCGGCGATCGGCTTGTCGATGTCCAGGGTCGGTGTGTTGTGGTCCTCGGTGGCCAGGGTGAGGTCGGGTCGCCGTACGCTTCGGCCTGCTTGCCGCAGGCCGTCGAAGGCCTGCGGAGAGGTGACCTCGTGCACCAGGTGCAGGTCGATGTAGAGCAGATCGGGTTCGGCGCCCGCCCCGGCGTGCACGACGTGTGCGTCCCAGACCTTCTCGCTCAGCGTCTTCCCCATGCCAGATCCCTTCCACGGTGATTCGTGCGATCGTCCGACTCAATCCTGTGTGAGCCGCACCAGACTTGCATATCAGCATCCGAGACGCCAATATCAATGCATGGACAACTCTAGTGGTGTCGGAGTGCTCGACAAAGCCGCCCTCGTACTGGCCGCCCTTGAGACTGGACCAACCACCCTGGCGGGGTTGGTCACCGCGACCGGTCTGGCACGACCGACCGCCCATCGGTTGGCGGTGGCCCTGGAACATCACCGCCTCGTCGGGCGTGATCTGCAGGGGCGTTTCATCCTGGGGCCGCGGTTGGCCGAACTGGCCTCGGCCGCCGGCGAGGACCGACTGCTGGCCACTGCCGGCCCCGTGCTGGCGAGACTGCGCGACATCACCGGTGAGTCCGCCCAGATGTTCCGTCGGCAGGGCGACTATCGGATCTGTGTCGCCGCCGCCGAGCGGATGTCCGGGCTGCGCGACACCGTGCCGATCGGCACCCAGCTCACGATGAGCGCCGGATCGGCGGCCCAGATTCTGTTGGCCTGGGAGGATCCCGAGCGGATGCAGCGTGGACTGCGTGGCTCGCGCTACACCGCGGTGTCCCTGGCCGCCGTACGACGTCGTGGTTGGGCGCAGAGCGTTGCCGAACGCGAGCCCGGGGTGGCCTCGGTATCCGCACCGGTGCGTTCCCCATCGGGCAAGGTGATCGCGGCCGTCTCGGTGTCGGGCCCCATCGAACGACTGTCCAGGCAGCCCGGCCGACTGCATGCACCGGCGGTCATCGCGGCGGCCGAGCGCCTCTCCGAGGTGCTGCGTCGCAGCGGTGGCGAGTGATCACTCCGCTCTGAGCCATCCCTCGCGGTCCCGCAAACTGTTGTCCGGAAACGACGAAACCCCTAGCTGACTAGGGGTTTCGTCCTGGGTAGCCCCGACGGGATTCGAACCCGCGCTACCGCCTTGAGAGGGCGGCGTGCTAGGCCGCTACACAACGGGGCCCAGGTGAGGTGCCGATCTTCGCAGACGGCCAAGAGAGGTTAACACCGTGGCCGTGATCCAGCGAAAATCGTGCAGCTTCGCTGGGGTACTAGGACTCGAACCTAGACTAACTGAACCAGAATCAGCCGGGCTGCCAATTACCCCATACCCCATCGCCCGAACACAACGGGCAACGACGCAGAACTCTACTGGATCGCGGTCCGATCCCCCAAACCGACACGAGCTCCGGCACCGATCACCCAACCTCACACGGTGGTGGTCCGGACCCGCATCCGTCGAGCCAGCAGCCAGCACACCAAGGCGATGGCGGCGAAGGTGCCGACGTCGAGAGCGGCACGGTCCCAGCCCAACTCGCTGATCTGCCGGGCGGCGGCGATCGACGACGTGAGCCCGGCCAGACCGAAGGCAAGGATGTTGTTGACGATGTGGATGCCGATGCCGGCTTCCAAGCCACCGGTCCACATCACCAGAATGCCTGCCAGCAGGCCGAAGGCGAACCGGTCAACGAACAGGGCCGGGGACTGGGAACCGTGGGCCATGCCGAACACCAGTGAGGTTCCGAGGATGCCGATCCACGGCGTGGCCGTCAACGATCCGAGGGCTTGCAGCATGTAGCCGCGGAAGAAGACTTCCTCGGCCGCCGCCTGCAGAGGGGAGGTGAGCAGGATGACGACCAGGAAGGTGAGGAACTGTGCCTGTGGCGTGAAGGTGGCCCCGGCAAGACCGAGCAGCACTGCCTGCACCACGGCGAAGACGACCACGGCTGCGCCGACACAGGCGAACAGATAACCCCATCGAAGTCGGCCGGTCACCGAGGCGAGCCAGATCGGACGCATGCCGACCACCCACCGCATGACCACGCAGCACACCACCGCGAAGGAGGCGATGGCCAGGTTGGTGGCCAGCAAACCTTCGGGGCGCTCTCCCGCCAATGACTGGGCTGTGTACGCGGCCAGGTCGGCCTCCGGACGCTGGATCTGGTACGTCAGCGTCAGGATGAGTCGGGCCACCACTGACACCATCATCAGATAGATCGTGATCGCCACCAGGAGGCCGAGCACCACCCG
>JAKDKP010000168.1 GCA_030453285.1 Propionibacteriales bacterium | reverse complement strand
CCGTCGGCAGATCATGGTGATCAGCGCGCGGCGACCGCGGTCACCGTACGGTCGATGGCTTCGTCCAGCACCGCCCGTGAGGTGGCGAAGTTGATCCGGACGTGCTGGTCGCCGCCCGACCCGTACGAGGATCCGGTGGAGAAGCCGACCTTGCCGTTCGTACGGAGGAAGGCCGACGGATCCGGTACGCCCAGGGCGCTGCAGTCCACCCACGTCAGATAGGTCGCCTGCCCACGCACCGCCGTCAGCATCGGCAGCTCGGCCTCGAGTCGATCATGGAGACGGGCCCGGTTGGCCTCCAACTCCGCGGTCGCCCGATCGAGCCAGTCGCGGCCGTTGGTGAGCGCCGCCCGGTGCGCGACCAGGCCGAGGTACGAGGCGGCGTGGGTGACCTCGTCGGGCAGGGTGCGTAGCAACTGACCGGTCAGCGGAGTGCCGATCGCCAGTGCAGCCTTGAGCCCGGCCAGGTTCCACGCCTTGGAGGCCGAGGTGACAGTGATCGAACGTCCCTCGGGATCGATGGTCAGCCACGGGATGAAGCCGTCGGCCGGCGTGACCAGCGGCGCATGGATCTCGTCGGAGACGACGGCCACCTCGTGCCGGGCGGCCAACTCGGCCACCGCCGTCAGCTCGGCGCGGGTGTGCAGGGTGCCGGTCGGGTTGTGCGGGTTGCACAGCAGGTAGGCCGTCGGCTTGACGCCACCGGCACCGGAGAAGGCACGTTCGAGGGCGGCCAGGTCGAGCCGATGATCGGCGCCCAAGGGCACCTCGAGGATCTCCCGCTGCGCCCACGGGATGAAGCCGTAGAAGCAGTTGTAGACCGGATTGTTGATCACCACATGATCACCGGGTCGGGTGAGCAGCTCCAGTGAGCGCGCGACCCCCTGCATCACATCCGGGACCACGACGGTGTCGTTGACCGACGGTGCCCAGCCCCACCGCCAGGCGGCGAAGTCGGCGAAGGCGTCGGCACATCCCGCACTGCCGGCGGGGTAGCCGGTGTCGCCGGTCGCCATCAGCTCGGCGATCACCTGCTGTACGGCCGGCGCGGGCCGACAGTCCATCTCGGCCACCCACGCCGGCAGCACATCGGCGTCAAAGGTGCGCCACTTCATGCTCGTACGGCGTCGGAGCTCGTCCAGCGATACGTCGAAGATCAACTCACTCACATCATCGAATCTAACTCACCGTGCGCCGCTGCCGGTGCACGGTCCGCGACTCGCCGCGCCACGCAGAACGGCCCCGGCATCACGCGGATGTCGGGGCCGTTCTGATCAGACGTTCACTCAGTGCTGGTGACCGTCGTCGTCGTCTTCCTTCTTCTCCACCACCAAGGTCTCGGTGGTGAGCAGCAGGGAGGCGATGGATGCGGCATTGGCGAGCGCGGAACGCGTCACCTTCACCGGGTCGAGCACGCCGGCGCCCAGCAGGTCGCCGTATTCACCGGTGGCGGCGTTGAAGCCCTCACCGGCCTTCATCTCGGCGACCTTGGCGGCCACGACGTAGCCCGAATCGCCACCGTTCTCGGCGATCCAGCGCAGTGGCTCGATGACCGACTTCTTGACGATCTGCACGCCGGCCTTCTCGTCACCGGTCAGCCCGAGGCCGTCGGCGAGCACCTCGGAGGCGTGCACCAGCGCAGAACCGCCGCCGGCGACGATGCCCTCCTCGATCGCGGCGCGCGTCGCGGAGACGGCGTCCTCGATCCGGTGCTTCTTCTCCTTGAGCTCCACCTCGGTGGCGGCACCCACGCGAATCACGCAGACACCACCGGCGAGCTTGGCCAGACGCTCCTGGAGCTTCTCGCGATCCCAGTCTGAATCAGTGCGCTCGATCTCGGCCTGCAGCGTCGCCACGCGACCCTGCACTGCCTCGGCGGTGCCGGCACCGTCGATGATCGTGGTGTCGTCCTTGGTGACGACGACCCGACGTGCACGACCCAGCGACTCGAGCCCGATCTGATCGAGCTTGAGACCGACCTCGGGGGCCACGACCTGACCGCCGGTCAGGGTCGCAATGTCCTCGAGCATCGCCTTGCGCCGATCGCCGAAGGCCGGAGCCTTGGTGGCAACCGAGGTGAAGGTGCCCTTGAGCTTGTTCACCACGAGGGTCGAAAGCGCCTCGCCGTCGACATCCTCGGCCACGATCATCAACGTGCCCGAAGCACCGATGACCTTCTCCAGCACGGGAAGCAGCTCGGTCATCGAGCTGATCTTGCCGGAGTTGATCAGGATGTACGGGTCGTCGAGGACCGCTTCCATCCGCTCGGTGTCGGTGACCATGTAGGCCGACAGGTAACCCTTGTCGTACTGCATGCCCTCGGTGAAGTCGAGTTCGGTGCCGAAGGTCTGCGACTCGTCGACGGTGATCACACCGTCCTTGCCGACCTTGTCGAAGGCCTCGGCGATGAGCGAGCCGATGCCTTCGTCACGTGCCGAGATCGTGGCCACGTGGGCCATGTCCTGCGTGGAGGTCACCTCGCGGGCGTTCTCCTTGAGGCGATCGATCACCGCGGTGACGGCCTGGTCGATACCGCGCTTGAGGCCGACCGGGTTGGCACCCGAAGCGACCGCACGCAGACCCTCGTGCACCATGGCCTGGGCCAATACCGTTGCGGTGGTGGTCCCGTCGCCGGCGACATCGTTGGTCTTGGTGGCGACCTCCTTGGCGAGCTGGGCGCCAAGGTTTTCGTACGGGTCGTCGAGCTCGACCTCACGCGCGACGGTCACGCCGTCGTTGGTGATCGTGGGTGCGCCCCACTTCTTGTCGAGCACCACGTAGCGGCCCTTCGGGCCGAGCGTGACCTTCACGGTGTTGGCGAGGGTGTCGACGCCGCGTTCCAGCGACTTGCGAGCGTCCTCGTCGAACTGAAGGATCTTGGGCATAGGTCAGTTCCCCCGAATCACTTGGACACGACAGCGAGGATGTCGCGCGCGTTCAGGAGCAGGTACTCCTGGCCGTCGTACTTCACCTCGGTGCCGCCGTACTTCGAGAAGATCACGACGTCGCCCTCGGCAACGTCCATCGGCACACGGGTGCCCTTGTCGTCGACGCGACCAGGACCCACCGAGAGGACCTTGCCCTCCTGCGGCTTCTCCTGGGCGGTGTCGGGAATGACCAGGCCGGAAGCAGTGGTCTGCTCGGCCTCGAGCGGCTGAACGAGGACGCGGTCCTCGAGCGGCTTGATCGTGACTGCCACGTTCAAACCCCTTTCAATGTCAGGTTGGTTTACTCAGGTCGTCGGCCGGGGCGTCGTCGCGGGTGCCGTCCCGTTCGATTGGCACACTCCGGTGGAGAGTGCCAGTTCCGAATCTATGCGCGCCTTAGCACTCGGTCAAGCTGAGTGCCAAGAACTCTCGGCCCGTGCCGCGGCAATCGGCGACCAACTTGCTGCGCAGAATCACACGCGAGTGTGTGATTGACCACGCATACGACGGCGAATCGTGAACTGGCGTCAGGTTTCGCTCACCGTGCCTGCCGCAGGGCCGCCCGGGTCAGGGCCACGACCTCCTCCGGCCTCTCCGACAGGGCCCGCCAGGTGAACCGCAACACGGTGAACCCGACCGCACGGAGCCGAGCATCGCGGAGACGATCGGCCTCGAACATCTCTCGCGAGCCGTGAAAGGCATAGCCGTCGAACTCCAACACCAGCCGAGCAGTCCCGAAGAGCACGTCCACGACCAGCCGGTGCCGCCCCACCATCAGTGGCACGTTGCTGCGCCAGCCCCGAATGCCGCTCGATCTGAGAAGTCGATGCCCGAGGCGTTCGGCAGCCGACCACGGTTCATCACGGGAGTCATGCAGCAGCACACGTCGCAGTGCGTTTCCGGGACGGTCCCCCGTTCGTGCCAACGCGCCATGCAGTTCGGCCAGGGGGACGCCAGCCCGCAGCGCCTCGTCGAGCGCGTCCCCGCCCAGGGTGATGGTTCTGTCCAGCGCAGTGAGCGCGTCACAGGTCCACCGGAGACCGCCCCGCGTCCGGATGAGGTCGGCCGGGACCGCGCCACGCCTCCACTCGAAGCCGGCCACCGGACGATGATGATGGGCCCGATGGACCAGAACCGATGTCACGTCCACCCGATGACCCGACATCGCCCAGGCGGCGTCGCCACCGATCACGGCGTCCGGGTCCGCCGCGTTCACCGCCGCCACCCTGGTCTGCCAGAGCCCGGCAGCAGGGGCAGCCGCATAGACGCCGGGGAGTACGCGAGCGAGATGCCCCCGTGCCACGCCCCGGCTCAGCGCCGATCTCAGGGAGGGCTCATCACGAGCGGCCACCACCGGCCACCGGGTCAAGACCAGACGGACGCGTGGATCCAGTTCGTGGGCACTCATGCTTCCTACTTGGTGTCCACGACCTCGCTCGCTTCACCATTCCCGGCATCTGTGGATGACGAGCCAGAGCGGAATCACACTCCTGTGGACAAATCGGCGCCACCTGTGGCCAATTCGTGCTACTGACGTCGGAATCCGCTCAGCGTCAGGGCAACCTGCGCACCACGAGCACCGTGGCACCGTCCACGCTGGGAGTGATCACCAGGGTGGCGGCGTGCGGCCCGCTGGGCCTGAGGCGTTTGCGCAGGGTGGCGGGGTCGATGTCGATGCCGCGCTTCTTGATCTCCAGGGTGCCGATCTCATGATCGCGCACCCAGGCCCGCACCGTCTTCTCCTTCCACGGCATCCGGTCCAGGACCTCAAAACTCGTGCCGTACGGGGTCGCCGCGGGTCGGTCGGTGGTCAGGTAGGCGATCTGGGGGTCGAGGCGCCGGGCGAAGAGTCGGGCCGCCAATGTGTCGACGGCTCCGGCGCGGATCACGGCCGGATCCGGTTCGATCAGGAAGTTCCCCGGCGATCCCACGGCCGCCGTACCGGGCAAGGCCTCGAGGGTCCCGCCCCCGGGCAGCAGGAGCGCCGAGCGTCGATCGGTGCCGCTGGACCAGAGAGAGGCCTCGACGACGTCCCCGTTCGCGGAGATCCAGGTGGTGTCGACGTCGGCCGGAATCAGCGCGTACGGCATCCCCGGCCCGAACTTCACACACCCCACCCGTCCGGGCAGCAGACCGGTGACGAAGTCGTACGGGGGCCGAAAGGCATCCACCTGCCAGGTGCGCCCCTGACCGGTCCGACGGGCCGGATCGCAGAACACCCCGACGCCGGCGGTGAGCAGGTCCCCGGCCACCTCGGTCGCATCGGCGCATCGCACCTCGACCCCGAGCGGCTGCAGGTTGGCCCGGGCCAGCACAGCCGTCACCGGATCGAGCTCGACCGCGACCACCTCCAGCCCCGTACGCGCCATCGCCATCGCATCGGCGCCGATGCCGCAGCCGAGGTCGACCACCCGCTCGGCTCCGCGGTCGACGAATTGTTCGGCCCGCCACTGCGACACGATCGGCCGACTGGCCTGCTCCAGGCCATCGGCGGTGAGGAACAACTCGCCCACCTCGGCGCCGAACTTGGTCACCGCCTTCCGGCGCAGGGCCACCTGCCCGAGCGCTGCCGCCGCCAGGTCGGCGTCGTGCGCATTCCGTAAGCGGGTCGCGGCCGTCAGCGAGCCCGGATCTGGTTGGGCCGCGGCCAGCTCCAGCGCCGCCGCGCCCTCGGGGCCGACGAGTCGCTCGGCGGTGGCGAGGTCCATCAGCTCCACCTCGCCAGTGCCAGGGCGGCATCGGTGAGCTCAACCCGGTCCAGGTCGTGCACCTGATCGCGGGTGAACCAAGCGGCGTCGTCGCTGGTGCCGTCGCGTTCGACGGCCAGCGCTCCGCCGATGATGTGGGCCCGATGGATCACCTGCAGGAAGTGGTACGACCGACCCGTCTCGAGCCAGTTCTCCTCCGGTGGCCGATGGATGCTGTGGAAGCCGAGCATCCCGTCAAGAGCCACCTCGTACCCGGTCTCCTCGGTCACCTCAC
>JAKDKP010000167.1 GCA_030453285.1 Propionibacteriales bacterium | reverse complement strand
CGGCCGCTGGCAGCCGTTGATGGACGATCCCGACGTGGAGAACATCGAGATCCGGGGCCATGACCACGTGTACATGGTGTACGCCGACCGAATCGTCAAGGCCGATCCGGTGGCCGATTCCGATGTCGAGCTGATTGAGCAGCTCACATTCATCGCGACGTACTCCAAGACGCCCAAGCCGTTCTCCCCGGCCCATCCGGAGATGACGCTGAACCTCGAGGACCGTTTCCGGCTGCACGCGGTCGCCTTCGACGTCGTCGACCGCCCGACCATCGTGATCCGCCAGCACAAGATGTCGCGGATCACCCTGCACGAGCTGGCCGACGGCGGGATGATGCCGCGCCACGTCGCCGATTTCCTGACTGCCGCCGTACGGGCTCGTCAGTCGATCGTGGTGTCGGGCAACCAGGGTGTCGGCAAGACCACCTTCGTCCGTGCGCTGGCGATGGCGATGGACCCCAGCGAGGCGGTCGGCGTGATCGAGACCGACGCCGAGTTGTTCCTGCACAAGCTGCCCGATCGTGGCCGGATCGTGAACTTCACCGCCCGCGACGGCAGTGGTGAGGGGATCGCCGCCGACGGTCGCCCGATCGGCCAGTTCTCCGTCCAGCAACACCTGACCGGATCGCTGCGGCAGAACCTGTCGCGGATCATCGTCGGCGAGGTCCGCGATGCCGAAGCCGCGGCCATGTTCCAGGCCATGCAGGCCGGCGCCGGTTCGCTGTCGACGATCCACGCCCAGCACGGCCGGGCCACGATCGAGCGCCTGGTCACCGCCGCCGCGTTGGGCGGGGTGATGACCCAGGCCGACGCATACCGCCAGATCGCGGTGAACCTGCACCTGATCGTGCATCTCGAGGCGGTCGATCAGCGCGCCCGGGGCGGGAACTATCGCCGGTTCGTGAACGAGATCGTCGAGATCCACGGGTTTGCCGAGAACTCCGACGGCAGCACCTCGTTCATGCCGGCCACCGCGGAGCTGTACCACGGTGCCGATCAGCGGTTGTTGTACGAGAAGATGTCGCCCGAAATGCATCACGCCCTGTCCACCGAAGGATGGAAGGCATGAACGCGACCGTCGGTGCCGCGATCGGGTTCCTGGCTGCTGCCGGTGTGTTGTTGCTGGTCCTCGGCCTACGCCGCCGTCCGCCGAAGCGGGTCAAGCCGAAGGAGTCGCTGACCGAGACGTGGGCCCGGCTGACCAGACGACCGACCGGCCAGGCCGGCAAGCGTCGGGACCGCCTGGTGCTGCTGGCCGCCGTGGTCACCCTCGCCGCCTTCATCGTCACCGGCCTGCCGGTGATGCTGATCGTGGTGCCCGTTCTCGCGGTGCTGCTGCCCTATCTGTTGGGCAACCCGAACGCTGCCGCCATCGAGCGGACCTCCGCACTGGATCAGTGGGTACGTAGCCTGCGGTCCCTGCTGCACGCCGGCTCGGACAACACGATGGAGGGTGCACTGCAGTCATCCCTGCCCAGCGCACCGGACCAGATCAAGGAGCAGGTCAGCACCCTGATCGCCCGGATCAACTCTCGGTGGCCCACCGACCGGGCACTGGTCGCCTTTGCCGATGAACTGTCCGATCCGACCGCCGACGTGGTCGCCTCGGCGCTCATCCTGGCCTCACGACGTCGAGGTACGGGTCTGGCCGACGTCCTGGAGGGACTGTCCACCGCCGTTGGCGACGAGGTGCGGGCCCGTCGCAAGATCGAGGCCGAGCGGGCATCCGCGCGGGCGACCGGTCGCTACATGACCGTCATCTTCGGCGGACTGGCGGTGCTGCTGGCCCTGTTCAGCCCGCAGTATCTGGCCCCGTACCAGACACCACTGGGTCAGCTCATCCTGGTGGTCGTGGTGGCCGCCTATCTGGCGACGCTGTGGTTGGCTCGACGGATCACGATGGTGCAGGACGCGCCACGGATCCGCCCGATCACCTCGGTGGAGGACGCCCATGTCTAGCTGGATGCTGGCAGCCCTGCTGGTCGGTGCCTCGGCCGCCGCCGCCGTGGTCTGCCTGATCATGTTCTTCCTGCCCACCACACCGGATCTGGCCACCACCATCACTCGGCTGCACCGCCGACCGGTGCTCACCCACGAGACGCCCTCCAGCGCCAGCCAGCAGAGCTGGTCGGAGCGACTGGGCGGTTGGGTGATGCCCCGGACCGGATGGCTCCCCTCACTCGCGGTGCCGTACTCCGATCTCGACCTGCTGGATCTGACGGTGTCCCGCTTCTTCGGAATGAAGGCTCTGGGGGCACTGGTCGGCCTCGCCCTGCCCTCCCTGCTCGGCGGCATCGCGTCGATGCTGGGCATGTCGCTCGGCATCGCCCTGCCGGTGGTCGCCAGCCTGGCCCTGATGGTGCTGATGTGGCTGCTGCCGCACGTGCTGGTGAAGCGGGACGCCACCGAAGCCCGGCAACGGTTCTCGCGCGCCATCACCGCCTACATCGATCTGGTGGTCCTTGAGCGGCTGTCCGGCGCGACCCTGGCCTCGTCGATCACCGAACCTGCCGGTATTGCCGACGCCCCATTGTTCCGCCGGATCCGTATTGCCCTGAACCGCAGCCAGCTCGAACGCAAGGCCCCGTGGGTTGCGCTGCGCGAGCTGGCCCAGTCGATCGAGGTGCCCGAACTCAAGGAGCTCGCCGACACGATGGAGCTCTCCGGCACCAAGAGCGCCCCGATCTCGGAGCAACTCAAGGCCCGGGCCGGCGACATCCGCAACGCCTGGCTCAACAAGGACGTCGAGGCCGCCGGCGCCGCCTCGGAGCGTCAGGTGGCGGTGAGTGCCCTGTTGCTGATGTGCTTCGTGGCATTCCTCGGGGCTCCTGCGCTCATGCAACTGCTGTGATCACCGGTTGTCCACAGGGGGAAATGCATTTTTCCCCCCGATCGGTGAGACTATTCTCAACGAACCTGCCCAACCCCCAAGGAGCACTGACTATGTTTCACCGCAACATTATTCTGGCCCATGCGTGGTTCCTCACCGCCCCGGACCGCCTGCAGGAACGAGCAACCGCACGGCTCAATGAGCGCGGCAACAACTCGCTGGAGATGGCGATCATCATCAGCGTCGTGGTGGTCGTCGCCCTTGCGGTGACGGTGTTCATCAAGACCAACGTCGACAAGAAGCTCGGCGGGATCAAAGGCCTCTGATGCTCCGCCACGATTCCCGTGGCAACGCCAGCATGGAGTTCGCGATCATCATTCCGGTCGTTCTGCTGCTGATCTTCGGCACTCTGCAACTGGTGACCCACCTGAACGCGCGCAACATCGCCCAGGCGGCTTCGGCGGCCTGTGCGGAGAACGCGCGCGCCTTGGGGTCGGGCCCCGCCCAGGGTCGGCAGTCGGCCGCCAACGTCCTCAATGCGGGTGGATCGCTGACCGAGACCTCGGTCTCGGTCGACTCCACCGCAACCCAGGTCACCTGCACCGTACGAGGGTCGGTGAACCGGATCATGCCGATCGGACCGAAGACGGTCGAGATGACGGCCGTGATGCCGAAGGAGCGGGTCTCGTGAGGTTTCCAGCCTGGTTCGGGCGCCGCACCCAGCGCGGGAGCCAGAGCCTCGAGGCGGCGATCGTGCTACCGGCGATGGTGTTGTTCATCGGCCTGTTGCTGTTCGGGGCCCGCGTCGTGCAGGCCAAGCAGGCCGTGACGGCCGCCGCCCAGGCCGGCGCCCGTGCCGCCAGCATCGAACGCTCCTCGAGCCTCGGTCGTACGTCGGCCCAGGAGGTCGCCGCGGCGAACCTCACCAATACCCGTACTCGCTGCACCCCCCAGGTGGCGGTCAAGGGCAACTGGAACGCCCCGATCGGTCAGGCCGCCAGCATTGACGCCACGGTCCGGTGCCGGATCTCCATGGGTGATCTCGTGCTTCCTGGAGTCCCCGGGTCGATCACTGTCTCCGCGACCCGCAGCAGCCCCCTCGACCGCTACCGGGAGCGATGATGCGCCACCTCAGAGACCTCGAACCTGTGCATCCCGACGGCCTGCGCTCCGGTGCCCCGCGGTTCGACCAACGCGGCGCCAGCAACACGCTGATGGCGGTCGTGCTGGCGCCGGCCCTGCTCCTCGGCGTCGGCCTGGTCGTCGATGGCGGCGGCAAGCTGAATGCGGTACGGGAGGCCGACGCTGCCGCCCAGGAGGCCGCCCGGGCCGGGGCTGACGCCGGCGCAGTCTCCTTGGTCGGTGGTGGCGTCGTCAGCAAGGACGCCGCCAAGAGGGCCGCCTCGGCCTACCTCGCCGATGCCGGTGTCACCGGCACGGTGTCCGTGGAGGGCCGTACGGTCACTGTCACCGCCACCAAGGAATACCGCACGATGTTGGTCAGCCTGATCAGCATCAACCGTCTCGACGGCACCGCCACGGCCACCGCCGAGGTCCTCGCCAACTGAGGGCCCGGCCCTTCTGCCGCAATTCGCGGCACTCCTGCCACAATGCCGGCATGAACTCTCGCTCCCACCCCGCCGTCACCACCGTTGTCGCGAGCCTGCGTGAGCAGGGCGTCACCGGTGAGGTGCGCTGGCTCGATGAGGCCGCTCGTACGGCTGCCGATGCCGCCGCCGCGCTGGGCACTTCGGTGGGCGCCATCGCCAACTCCTTGGTGTTCACCCTCGACGACGAACCGGTGTTGATCATGACCTCGGGCAGCCACCGGGTGGACACCGAATGGTTGGGGGATCGGCTCGGTGGCCGACTACATCGTGCCGATGCCGATGTCGTACGGGCTGCCACCGGACAGGTGATCGGCGGTGTGGCTCCGGTCGGACATCCGGCCCCGATCCGGACCTGGGTGGACACCGCACTGGCCGACCATGATCAACTGTGGGCGGCTGCCGGGCACGCGCACACGGTGTTTCCCATGACGTACGGCGAACTCGTGCGTGTCACCGGTGGCACGCCCACTGCCGTCACCGGGTGACGGAAGGCTGTTCGGGCCGCCAGGGCTGGACGAAGTCGTTGGGTGGCAGCTCTTCCACGGCCGCCTGCAGTGATGAGGCCTGGGCACCGTCGAGCTGTTCGCGAATGATGTCGGCATGTCCGGCGTGGCGGCCCAACTCCTCGACATGGTGTCCGAGCAGATAGCGCGCCGAGGCCGGAGTGGGTTCGAGTCGTCCGGTCCACGGCGTCGGCGGCTCCATCACCGTTGCGTTGGGGTCGATCTCGGCCACCTGGCCCAGGTAGTGCTCGACGCTGGCATCGAAACGGGTCAGCATCTCGGCCAGGCTTTCGTTGTCGGTGAGGGCAAAGCTGTCGGCGAAGTCGCCGAAGTGGGCCCTGAAATGCTCCTGGCTGACCTCGCCGGAGGGGTTGGCGGCGCGGACGTCCCAGGCAGTCATCACGAAGATGGCGTGTTTGAGCAGGCCGCCGATCGACAAGGCGCTCCGGCAGGGGGTCTCCCGCGCCTGCTCCTCGGTGAGGCCGTACGCCGCGGCGCGCAGGGCAGCGAGGTCTTCGGCCAGACGGTGATGGACGTTCTCGATCTCGGTGACGACGGCGGGCTCGTACATGATGGACCTCTGTTCTTCCAGGCTGGGTCAATGGAGGCTCCAAGGCTGACGACCCTTCCGGACTGTTCCTGTCCGTTGACAGTCACCGATCGGTGGCCCGCGGCAAGAGACTGTTCACCCCGACGCCGAGCTGCCGTCACGTACCACCCCTAGAGTCCCGATTGTGAGCACTGCCGACCCGACGTTTCCTCGCCGCCATGCCGTGCTCGGGCTCTCCGGGCTCCTCGCCGCGGCCGCGCTCTCCCGCGTACCGGCCGATCGCGCCTTCGCGGCCCAACCGAGGGTGTCCGGAGGGAAGAATCCGGTCACCCTGGGTATTGCCGCCGGCGAGCCCACCCACAACTCGATGCTGCTGTGGACGCGACTTGCGCCCGAACCGCTGGCCCTCGACGGCGGCATGCCGACCAAACCGGTCGGGGTGGAGTGGCAGGTCTCCTCGGAC
>JAKDKP010000166.1 GCA_030453285.1 Propionibacteriales bacterium | reverse complement strand
GATACAACGCTTCGTCAGCGTAGATATTGCCGATGCCCGAAGACAATGACTGGTCAAGCAGGGCTCGTTTCAGCCCGGCGGATTTCTCCACGACGCGGCCAACGCACATCTTAGAGTACGAGTTCCGACTTGAATGGGGCTGGGGCTCGGTTGAAGGGAGAGTTCGTCAGCCGGGTCGGTGTCTGCGGTGTCGCCGGATCCGCCTGGCCTGATGCATGCGCCGCCCAGCCTTCATGCCTCAGACAAAGGTGTGGGCTAAGGACCGTCGTCGGTGGCCATGCGTAGCGTCGAGAACACCACAGGAGGCAGGACTCGCCACGCGCGTGCCACAGATCGAGACCGCGCTTTGGCAGCACGGACCCGAGCAGCGGCCAATGTCAGAGGGCACTGGTATAAATGGGATATGGCTTACTACTCGTCAGGTCGGAAACCACGCAGAAAGAAGCGGCCCAGCGTCGGCGACTTCCCTGTCGCTAATGCAACCGAGCGGGAGCGGCATGCCTCGCACCGGACTCAGCGCGTCAGGATCCGCGGGCTCGTGCTGGATCTGCCCGGCACTAACGGCCCGGTCGAGGTCTGCGTCAATCACCAGGCCGACTGGGAGCTGATCTACAAGAACCCCGCCATCCGCGTGAAGTGCATAGTCGAGTCGTGTGACACCCTGCTCATGGCCAAGCGGATGAGCCGGAGTGAGTTGCGCTTCCTCGCGGTCCGTTCCGGAGGCTGCTCCCACAACCTGGTCGAGATGCGCGTGGAGCGAGGCGAGGTCGAGCAGGACCCGTCCAAGCTCGTCGGGGGCGGCGGGCCAGAAGGCGACGAACACTTGTGGATGAAGGGCCGACTGTTCAAGATTGCGCAGACCCTGGGTGCCGCGGCAGTGGTCGAGCACTCGCTCACGCGCGCGGACGTCTTCCTACCGGAGCACAACCTCGTCCTGGAGTACCAGCGATGGAATACCGATTTCCTCCGGCGAACGGCACAGCGCTCGTCAAAAGGGGCCGCACGCACGATATGGATGTTCCCCTGGCAGCCACCTAACGCACCGCGGACCCGCGCGCTCAAAGCGTTCAACAAGGAAGTCTTCGAAAATGGCGGCATCTACGTAGCCGTGCGGAACGAGGACGACCGCCGCGAGTTGCAGAAGCCGTGGGAAGACGCCTCGCAGGAGCGCACCGCCCGCCTCTACGCGAGTGGGTCGATCGCGGCGTTCGACCCCGACCGCGGAACACTGATCCGCGGAGAACGTTCACTGGCAACGGTCCTCGCGCAGATCATCAACGGCGACCGAGTGCTAGCCCACGCCGTCGTCCTGACGAAGAGCAACGGCCGTGAGGCACGGGCGCGGGTCTGGGCACTGCGCGACGACCTCGCCAGCGCTGAAGCAGCGCAGGCGGAACGACGACGCGCCGCGTTGCCGACCGCCGGTAAGGCCCCGGACCCGGGGCAACAACTGGAGCCGCCGACGCCGCCGGAAATCCAGCCGGAGGATGGGGCGACCACAGACGAGCACAGCCTGCCGCTACCCGACGACGCGCCCGCCTCTGAAGCATCGTCCGAGTTCGCCCCCAGCCCGCCCGTGGCAGCACCGACCGATCACTGCCCTGCCGCCGCAGAAGCTGCTCGGGAGGCCCCCTCCGTGAATAGCGCTGGCCTGACGGCCCGACCGTCGAAGTACAAGCAGGCGTCACGCGGATCATGGTGGAAGGCGATCGCCGACTGGTTCCGCCGCATGTGACGGACAGGCCAGACAGCATCCTCGGCATGAGACGAGACTGGGAGAAGCAATTGGCGCGCGACCACTTCATACCGGCGGCGCTCCTGTGGAGGTTCTCCAGCGACCAGGAGCAACCCAACCGAAGCCGGCGTCTGACAGTGATGCGGCCTGGATCTCCTCAGCCGCACCAGGCCCGAGCCGAAACGATCGGCTTCGCCCACGATCTCTACGACGTCGACTTCGAGACCTCCTTCAGCCAGCACGGCGTGCGCTTCGTCGACGCCCTGTGGGACGAGTACGAGCCCCGGCTCCCCACGGCGCTGGAGATGCTGGCTGAGGACAGATGCGACCTGGACCACTGAATCAACGTCCTCGTGCCGTTCGTCGGGTCGCTGCTTGTCCGCGACAGGTGGTACGGCGAGCGGCTCGCGCATGCGCATCGTCGCGACAATCCAGAGCATTGGTTCAAAGGCCTCGAAGACGTCGTCTTCAGCGGCGCAAACATGAACTTGAACCGCATCGCTGGGCGCAACCGCTTCATGGGCCGGCTACTCGTCTCCGACTGGGTGGTGAGCGAAACGACCCATGATCTATGCACCGCAGACCTCGGGTACGCGCATCTGGTGGACCAAGTCGAACACGAAGGGAGTCTGCAGGAGCGGGTCGGCGTGGCGGTGCCGACATCGAAACGGTCGCTACTCGTCGTCAGGCCTCCGAGCAGGCCGTCGGTTCGATCGATCCGACCATACTTGCGAAGCGTTCAATTGACGAGGTGCAACAGCTCCAGGAGTACTGGCCCTACCGTACGGGAACCGCGGAACTAGCAGGCATCTGGGGCCCATTGAGACAAGCGGTCAGAGGTCTTTCTCCGTCGGTGCTCGCGACCATGCCGCTGCAACCCATGGCAGGGCTCACCGACCGATTCCGTGACGAAGTCGCTACGGTAGACCTGACCGGCCCTAAGCAGGCCCGCCTGCTCCAGGACGTCATCCCCATGGACGCCTGCGGTTTCCTGTTCGAGTGGTAGAAGCTGCACCAGTGGGTTGGCCGGATCTGCCGGCTGTCCTCAGTCGCGGCCTACCAGCGCGGGACGCGCGATATGGGCGGACAATGTAGGCAGAGAAACGAGCCCCAACTCATGAACCGCTCGCACGGATCACGCGCCCGCGAGAGCGCAGATCGAGCCCTGCTCTACGTCGACGATCCAGGCTCTCCGGGTCGTCGTCTTCGCATGGCGTCCCGTTCACGGAGATGATCCATCAAGACCTTGCGAATCGCCGTTGCCTGCTCGTCCGTCAATGGCGGCGCAGCGTCCCGGATTCTCCGGACATGTTGCTCGTGTGCGGTCCATTCGAACGCATCATTCAGGTCTGAGACTCGGATCAAGGTCTTGATGACCGGAGGTCCGTCGCGGCCGCTCACCTTCTCCTTGTGCGTTCTCCTTGCGCGCGGGAGAACCCCCTGCCTGATACGTCGCCAGATGGTCTGGGTGCTGCAGCGGTGGCGTTCCGCCGCGGCGACGACGTCGAGCAGTTCTTCCTCGGGCATCGTGTCTCCTCCAGATCTTCTGAGCATCCAGAGATGGACTGAATCGCTACCATGTCCCCGAACGTGAAGGACTGGTGCCAAACAGGGTCATTAGCTTCGTCAGCCGGTTCGCTGAGAGAATCCGTCGAGGAACAAGCCGACAGCATGCCGGTATGCGCCTTCGGGGTCGTTAGCCTTGTCGGTTGCTTCGCCCAGGGTGCGTGAGACGCGTCCGGCGGTCGGGAACCTGGCCTGGTCGCCGATGGCTGCCGGAGGCGAACGTCAGCGCCTCAAACTCGCCGCCGAACTCGGCACCCGCGGCCGCACGATCGTCCTGGACGAGCCCACTACGGGACTGCACATCGCCGACATCTCCCGGCTCATCGGACTGCTCGACCAAGTCATCGAGGATGGCTCGACACTCGTCGTCATCGAGCACAACCTCGACATCGTCGCCGCCGCCGACTGGATCATCGACATCGGACCCGAAGCCGGACACGATGGCGGTCGCGTCGTCTACGAAGGAACTCCTGAGCAGATGGTCGCAGCGAGCGAGACCCACACCGCCAAGTACCTACGCCGACACGTCTCAGGCTGACGGATTGCTTTCCTGCTGGGCAAGATCAGCATGCGGATGTCGATCACATCCGTGACGTCCTTCCCGATGCGAGGTTGCGGCGAGTCCCGGGGCAAGATACGATAGTCCCATCATGACCGGTTCCGCCTACTTCGGTAGGTCCAGGGCCGGTCCTCATTTTTCTCGGGTGGTGTACTTGGACAACGGGGTCAAGGAGTTCAAGTCCTACGACGAGCAGATCGATCTGCTATCTGAGCGCGGGATGGACGTCGGGGATCGCGACACCGCCCGGACCACGCTGCAACGCGTCAACTACTACCGTCTGAGCGGGTACTGGTATCCGTTCCGGAAGCAGTCCAAGACGGGGCGCGAGGACGACTTTTACCCCGGGACCCGTCTCAGCGACGTCATCGCGCTCTACGACTTCGACGCCAGGCTGCGCACTGCGACCTTCTCCGTCCTGACTCCCATCGAACTGGCGGTCCGGGCGCTGCTCGGTCACGAGCTTGGGCGCGTCGACCCCTGCGCGCATCTGGATCCCGGAATGCTCGGTCCGACGGCACGCCGTGGTGACGCCTACAGCAACTGGCTCACGGGATACAAGTTCGAGCTGGAGCAGTCACGCGAGGACTTCGTCGAACACCATCACGCGAAGTACGGCGGGGTCCTGCCGGTCTGGGCGGCGGTCGAGCTGCTCGGCTGGGGCGGCCTGACGCGACTGTACGGCTTCGCACCGCGCGGCGTCCAAGATGCAGTCGCTGACGTGTGCGGGCTGAGCGCACCGCAGCTGACGAGCTGGCTCAAGGCTTTGAACATCGTCCGCAATATCTGCGCGCACCATGGCCGGCTGTTCAACCGCGTCCATGCGCTCTCACCGAAGCTGCCGCCGGTGGGCCGGCAACCGGACCTTGACGCGGTCGCCACCGACTGGTCTCGGACCTTCGGCCAGCTGACGATGATCCAGTTCCTCCTGGACCGGCTCCAGGTGGGGCGGCCGACGTTCTTGCCGGTCGTGCTCAAGACATTCCCGTCCGTGCGGGCGGTTCCGATCACGCACATGGGTGCATCGAACGACTGGTCCAGCGCGAGCCCGCTCTGGAATCGCTAAGTCGCTATTCGACCTCTCGGGCGCGTCCCATCGTCGATCACGTTGGGGCATGCCGTGCGACCGCCGGTATGACAGGACCTGCGCTGAAATCTGCGCAGCCTGAGCGAAGGGTTAGTGCATCAGGATGCAACTCCCAGGCTAGCCATCTTCGGGGCGCACCGGGGGTGCACCGGGCCGGCGTAGTGCCTCGGCGAGAGGCGGGAGGTAGGTCTTGACGACGTCGCGGACGACGGCGGCGTCGACCCCGAAGTACTGGTGGACGAGGATGTTCCGAAAGCCGCGGATCTGCGGCCAGACGATTTCAGGGTCTGCGCCGGTGATGTCCGTCGGCAGGTGGTTCGCCGCCTCGCCGATCGGCGTCGCGACTCATAGCGCGACCGCCTCCTCGAGAGCTGACCGCGAGATTGGCCGCTTGAGCAGCTGTACCGGGAACACGTCGATGTCGTCGCGACCAAAGAGTGCCCGGGTCTCCTCGATGAGCCCGGATGCACGCATCAGCAGGTTCCCGTCCGCGGGATCTATCTCGACGAGAATGTCGATGTCGCTACGCTCGCGTGCGGTGCCGCGTGCGACCGACCCGAACAGCCTCGGGCTCGTCGCCGCGTACTTGGCCAGAAGTGCCTGGAACTCGTCGCGGCGGGCGTCGAGGCGGGGTCCGTCACGCCTCCAGGATACCGCCTCGACGCCTGCGACCACCTGCCACTTCGAGCCCTCCGCAAGCAGGTCCCAGACTGCCCCGAGAACCCGCATCTATTCCCCACATTCAGCCACAGCTCGTAGGAGTTGACGACAGCCATTGCAAGTCTGACCAGGCACGAGTCACGCTCACCACCGGCCCTTACGCGGCCTGGGTTGGCAGACCGTGCAGCGGTAGGAGGAGCGACCCATGAACTTCTCGCGGACGATGACGCCGGGGCCGCGGCGCGCCTCGAGCTCACCGGCCGATCGCTGAGCCGCGCACCGGGAGCATTCTTCGCCCGCCTGTCCATAGGCCTGCAGGGATCGTTCGAAGTAGCCGGATTCGCCGTTGACGTTTACGTATAACGCGTCAAAGGACGTCC
>JAKDKP010000165.1 GCA_030453285.1 Propionibacteriales bacterium | reverse complement strand
CTACTCCGAGGCGATCCGGTGGCAGCACGGCAGGAGACATGAGCGAAGCGTAATGCCGAGGACGGTCTGATCCACATCGACCGATCTGGGACGGACCACCTGGCTGTCAGGATGTGGCCGAGGTCACTCTGTCGGACCCGGATGGCACGTCTGGGCGTGTCCCGCGTTGCTCGCGTCGGGATTGCCGCATAGCCTTCCACCGTCCCGCAGGTCTCGACGTCGATGCTTCGGGGTGGCTTGGCGGTGCCCCGCCGGGTCCGTAGTACCGTCAGGCATGGGTCCACGCGAGGACCGACTGCGCCGGCTCGCCCCTGATGGGCAGGCCGACCACACGAGAGGAAAACCATGACCAACGCGCCCACGCGCCAACTCGGAACGAAGACCGCCGGTGCTGGTCACCCGGTGTACGTGACCGGCGAGATCGGCATCAACCACAACGGTGAGCTGGACAACGTCTTCAAGCTGATCGATGTCGCCGCTGCTGCTGGCTGCGACGCGGTGAAGTTCCAGAAGCGGACGCCGGAGATCGCCGTCCCCAAGGACCAGTGGGACATCGAACGGGACACCCCGTGGGGTCGAATGAAGTACATCGACTACCGCCACCGGATGGAGTTCGACGCCGAGCAGTACGGCAAGATCGGCGAGTACGCCACGTCCAAGGGCATTGCTTGGTTTGCCTCGCCGTGGGACGTCGAGTCGGTCGACTTCCTTGATCAGTTCGATGTGCCTGCGCACAAAGTCGCCTCGGCCTCGCTGACCGACGACGAACTGCTGGAGCGACTCAAGGCCACGGGTCGGACGATCATCTTGTCCACCGGGATGTCCACCCCGGCCCAGATCGCGCACGCAGTCAAGGTGCTCGGCGAGGACAACATCCTGATGTGTCACGCCACCAGCACCTACCCGGCCAAGCCGACCGAGTTGAACCTGCGCATGATCAACACCCTGCAGCGCGAGTACCCGAACATTCCGATCGGCTACTCCGGTCACGAGCCCGGTCTGCAGACCACTCTCGCCGCGGTCGCGCTCGGCGCGGTTTTCGTCGAGCGCCACATCACCCTTGATCGCACGCTGTGGGGATCGGACCAGTCCGCCTCGATCGAGCCGCGCGGTCTCGAGCTGCTGGTCCGCGACATTCGCGTGATCGAAGAGGCGCTGGGCGACGGCGTCAAGAAGGTGTACGACGGAGAGAAGGCGCAAATGAAGAAGCTGCGTCGCGTTCCCGGCGTCGTCGCCGATCAGGACCCGACCGAGGCCTGAGGCCTGGGCGTATTCTAACATCACGGATCGAGGCCCCCTCCCTCGCCTCGGCGGGGGGGGTGGGCGACTTGCGTCGTCGTGGCTCCGTAGACCCTCTCGTCGACGGCCGAAGCCCGTACCGCGGGTGAGTTCAATCGCCCTGGTGGAGAGCCCGGCCCAGTTGCTCAACACGATCGAGTGGGCGACCGCGGACGCCAGCCGGATGGCTGATCTGGCGATCGTCGTCCTGGCGCCGCGTGAATCCACAGCACGATTCCAACTCCACCGCTTGACCGAGATGGCGGCCGCCTCAGGTCTGGTGGTGCACTGGCAGGAGGCACGTCGCGGTAGGACCGCCCGACTGCAGATCATGGTCCAGGTCGCGCCGGCCGTACGGCGGGCACGGCAGATCGTAGTGGGGGACCCGTTCTCCCGGATGATCCAGACCCTGCTGCTCGGCGCGAACGCCTCCGAGGTCGTGCTGGTCGACGACGGCAGTTCCACTCTGCACTTTGTGGAGTGCTGGCGTGCCAAGAAGCCCATCGTACGATGGCACCGCAGCGAGGTCAGGCCCGCGGATCGGGCGCTGGGTGTCCGGTTTGCCCGCAAGCTTGCCGCGACCCGGTTGTCATTGTTCACCGTGATGCCGGTGCCCGATCCGGTGCTCACCGTCGAGCGCAATGCCTATGTGTGGACCAGGGCTCAACATCTGCCGCCCCAGATCGAGGCCGGCTCCGATCTGGTGGGCACGTCACTGGTCGAGACCGGCGTGGTCGAACTGGAGCACTACGTTCAAGCCGTGCAACGGCTCGTCGAGCGGTACGAGGTCGTGCGGTACTACGCCCATCGCCGCGAATCCAGCCAGAAGCTGCGACGCCTCGCCGCGATCGGATTGCACGTGATCACCCCGGATCTGCCGATGGAGCTGATGGCAAGGGTCGGACCGATCGGCAGCCGGATCATCACCTTTCCCTCGACCCTGGTGCACACGCTGCCGCGGGTCCTGGACGGCACGGGCGTCGAGATCGTCGTGATCGATGTCGAGCCCGCATGGTTGAGTGCGGCCACCAGCAGCGACTCCGCTGCCTTCCTGCGATCCATCACGTCCTCGGCGCGAACCGTCGCCACACCCGAGTGAGCCACGACTTCGGCTTGGTGGCCCCGGCGTGCTGGGCGGTAGGGTGCTCGGCGTGAGTTCCTTGGTGTTGTTGCCCGCGGTCGACGTGTCGGACGGACAGGCCGTCCAACTGGTTCAGGGGGTGGCCGGCACCGCCAAGCAGTTCGGTGATCCGCTGGCCGCGGCGCGGAGGTGGGTCTCCGGCGGTGCGGAATGGATCCACCTGGTCGATCTGGACGCCGCCTTCAGCCGAGGGAACAACGCCGAGGTGCTGGCCGAGGTGATCGATTCGGTGGACGCCAAGGTCGAATTGTCTGGCGGTATCCGCGACGACGACAGCCTTGAGCGAGCCCTGGCCACCGGTTGCGCCCGGGTCAACATCGGCACCGCGGCACTGGAGAGCCCTCAGTGGTGCGAGCAGATCATTGCCGAACATGGCGACCGGATCGCGATCGGTCTGGACGTGAAGGGCGACAAGCTGGCCGCCCGCGGGTGGACCGCCGAGGGCGGAGAACTCCTGGAGACCTTGACCCGACTCGACGAGGCCGGTTGTGCCCGATTCGTGGTGACCGACGTGGCCAGCGATGGGATGCTGTCGGGGCCCAATCTCGAACTGCTCGGCAAGGTCTGTGCGCACACCGATGCCCCGGTGGTGGCCAGCGGAGGCATCTCGTCGCTGACCGATCTGGAGATGCTCACCGGCCTGGTGCCGATCGGCGTGGAGGGCGCCATCATCGGCACGGCCCTGTATGTCGGCAACTTCACCCTGCCCGACGCCCTGGCTGTCGCCCGGGGTGAGCGATGAGCACGGTCACCGGCGATCGTGGTGCCGCTGCGTGGTTCGGTGACCCGGCGGTTGACCTGACCGGGCCATTGCTGGAGGGCCGCCTGGCCGACCTGTTGGCCGACAAGATGATCATGATGACCGGGGTGACGGGATTCATCGGCGAACAACTGTTGTGGAAGATTCTCACCGATCTGCCGGCCACCACGGCCGCCGTCCTGGTCCGTCCGAAGGGTTCGGCCACCCCCCGAGCACGGGTGATCAGTCTGCTGAAGAAGAAGATCTTCGCCGATCTCGTCGCCGATGCGGGTTCACCCGAGGCGCTGCTGGATGCCCGGATGGTGGTCATCCCCGGTGACCTGCCGAACGTGCCGGAGTTGCCTGAGGAACTTGACATCGTCGTGCACTGCGCGGGCGACGTGTCCTTCGATCCGCCGATCGACCAGGCATTCACCACCAACGTGATCGGCACCAGCCGGCTGATGCAGCAGATGCTGGCGGCCGCCGAACGGTCTCAGAAGGTGCCGCACTACGTCCACATCTCCACGGCCTACACCGCGGGGCGCCGTCGGGGGGCGATTCCCGAGGCCGAGCACGTGCACGGCATCGATCACCACGCCGAGACCGAGCATGGCCTCGGTCTGCGTGCCCTGGTCGAGGCCCAGTCGCGCACCGCCGACCGGCTGACCGCACTGCGCAAGGTGGCCGAGGTCGAGCATCGGCTGGCCGGGCATCTGACCACGGCTGCGGACACCGAGCGTCGCCGCAAGGCCTGGGTCGAGTCGCAACTGGTCAAGGCCGGCACCGAGCGGGCGCGTTCACTGGGCTGGACCGACGTGTACACCTTCACCAAGGCGCTGGGTGAACGGGCCGTCGTCGAGATCGGCGCCGACATCAGTGTCTCCGTGGTCCGTCCGGCGATCGTCGAATCCTCCTGGAAGCACCCCTATCCCGGCTGGATCGAAGGCTTCAAGATGGCGGAGCCGCTGATCCTGGCGTACGGGAAGGGTGAGTTGCCCGAGTTCCCGGCCTCGCCGGACTCGGTGGTCGACATCGTGCCCTGCGACCACGTCGTCAACGCGACCCTTGCCGTGTGCGCGACACTGCCCGAGCCGGGGAAGCCGGAGTTCTACCACGTCTCCTCCGGTGCCCGGAATCCGCTCAACTTCCGCGAGATGTACGGCCACATCCGCAGCTACTTCACCGCGCACCCATTCACCGGTGGTGACCGCGGTACCGCCGCGCTGCCGATCTGGAAGTTTCCCGGCGCGGCCTCGGTGGAGAGGTTCCTGTCCACCTCCGAACGTGCCCACAAGGTGGCCGAGGCGGTGCTGCGGCGTGCGCCTCGTTCGGGCCCGGCCCGCAAGGCCGCCAAGTCACTCGATCGCACCCGGCGGCGACTCGACTTTCTGCGCCGCTATCTGGGGCTCTACAACGAATATGCGCAGTCCGAACTGCACTTCGTCGATGACAACACCTTGCGATTGCACCGCTCGCTCGACCCGGCCGATGTCGACCACTTCGCCTTCGACACCGCGGCGTACGACTGGACGACGTATGTGGAGGAGGTGCACTGTCCGAGCATCACCGCGCCCGTACGACGGATGGATGCCATTCGACGCAAGCGCGGCCGGACGCCGAGCACCATGCGCGCGCTCGCGGCAGGCAGACCGGATGCCGACAAGGTGGTCGCCGTCTTCGACCTGGACGGCACGATCATGTCGACCAATGTCATCGAGCAGTACCTGTGGGCGCGGCTGCCCGAGCTGGGACCGGCCGAGCGGCTCCGCGAGATCGGTGAACTGCTCACCGCGTTGCCGAACTGGCTGAAGGCCGAACGTCGCGACCGTGGTCATTTCCTGCGCGCGATGTATCGTCGGTACGCCGGTGCGGATCTGGCGGCGTTGGAAGCGTTCGTCGACACCACCATGTCGGCTCACATCCTGGAGCGCGTCTCTCCCGACGCCGTCCGGCGCCTCCGGGAGCATCGGGCTGCCGGGCACACGACGATCCTGATCACCGGCGTGATCCGTCCGCTGACCAGGCCATTGGCCCCGCTGTTCGACGTGGTCGTTGCTGCCGATCTCGCCACTGACGAGGACGGTCGCTGTACCGGCTTCCTGAACGGGCCGCCGCTGGTGGGGGAGTCCCGGGCGGCATGGTTGCACCACTATGCGGCCCTGCACGATGTTGATCTTGGTCGGTCCTATGCCTATGCGGACTCACATTCGGATCTGCCGTGGTTGTCGGTGGTCGGCAACCCGGTGGCGGTCAGTCCCGACGTTCCCCTGATGCGTGCGGCGGGGGAGAAGCAGTGGACCACGGTGGAGTGGCAGACCAGATCCCAGACGCCGTGGTGGGTGATGCCGAAATGATCACCACACCACTTCCCGTACGGGCCACGGCATCAGGCACGCAGGACGAGTTGATCATGACAGGAGAACGCTGATGGCACGACCAGGCTTCGTCCACGAGGTGAACGAGCGCACCCCGGACCTGGTGGTGCACCAGGGCACCGGATTCCGACGTCAGCAGTTCCCGTTGGGCACCCGCGTGCTCTACGCCCCTGAGCCCGGCGACGCGGTTCGTGCCATGCGCCCGGCCGTTCGGGCCGCGTTGACGGCCCCGACCGACGGTGCCCCCTTGGTCGACCGGTTGCGTCCCGGCATGAGGTTGGCGATCGCGGTCTCCGACATCTCCTCGGTGGTGCCACCGATGGGCACTCCTGACGTACGGGGGGTGGTGATCGAGGAAGTGCTGGAGCTCGCCGCCGCGGCCGGTGTCGATGATGTCGAGATCCTCATCGCGCGTGGGCTGAACCGGCGACTCACCGAGCGGGAACTCAAAGCCGTCCTCGGCGAACGGGTGCACGAGTCGTTT
>JAKDKP010000164.1 GCA_030453285.1 Propionibacteriales bacterium | reverse complement strand
GCTCCGCCTCCCAACCCACCTCGTACGGCTCCGCCTCCCAACCCACCTCGTACGGGCGATCGGACCAGGGCCAGGCACCGCAGCCGGGACACCAGGCGCCAGCACACCAGTTCGGCCAGCAAGCCGCACGGGGCGCGTACCTCGATGCCGCCGCCGCAGAGGCTGCGATCGGGCAGGTCGCCGACCAGGGTTCGCAGGCTCAACCCGGGTACGGCCAGCATCCCCAGCAGACCCAGCAGCCTCAACCCGGCTACGACCAGCAGCCTCAACCCGGCTACGACCAGCAGGGCCAGCAGGCCCCGGGTGGCCCTCAGCCCGCTGCGCCGCAACCGCTGGGAATCTCGCCCCAGTCGTACTCGGCCAACGTCCTGATCAATCACCTGAACCCGCAGACCGTCGACAAGTCGCGTCGCGGGTTGCGTGGCCGTCTAGGGCTGTCGCCATCGGCCAAGGAGGTCGCCGAGCACGCCGACGAGGCAGCGGTCCGGACCCCCTTCGACCGCCCGGTGACGATCATGATCGCCAACCCCAAGGGCGGGGTCGGCAAGACGCCGACCGCATTGATGCTGGCGGCAGCGTTCGGTGTCGTACGCGGCGGCGGAGTCTGCGCATGGGACAACAACGAGCTGCGCGGCACGATGCCGGACCGCTCCTTGTCGCCCCATCGCCGTACGGTCCGCGACCTGCTGAGTGCTCGTGACACCTTGCAGGCGGGCAATTCACAGTTCACCGATCTGGCGTACTTCCTGAATCACCAGACCTCGGGCAAGTTCCACACCCTCGGGTCGGCGCAGACGTCTGGGCACGTGATCAGCAAGTCCGACTTCGAGGAGATCCACGATCTGCTCACCCGCTACTTCCAGATCGTGGTGGTCGACACGGGCAACAACGAGGCTTCCCCGAACTGGTTGGCCGCAGCACACTCGGCGGACTGCCTGGTGGTGCCCACCAAGTGGCGCAAGGACAGCCTGGTCCCGGCCGTACGGATGCTCGAGACGTTGCAGCAGGAGCGGCCCGAACTGCTCAAGCGCACCGTCGTGGTCGCCACCAACGGACCGATGGATTCCCAGGATGATGTCCGCAAGAGTGGCGCCCAGTGGTTCGGCGGCATCGACCACATCGTGGAGATCCCGACCGATCCCCATGTGGCCGAGGGCGGCGTGATCGAGTACACCAAGCTGCGTCCCCGTACGCGTCGGGAGATGTTGCGGCTGGCGTCCCAGGTCTCCAGCATTCTGGCCAGCGTTGCCGCCAAGGACCCTCGCGTCCAGGAGGCCGCCGCGGCCAGACTGCAACAGTCTTCCTCCTGACGTTTCGCTCTCGGCGCGTGTGACCGTACGGGCCTGGGGCGTCCGAGGTCATGGACGTGCCGAGCGCGCCGCCCGTGTGGTCGGCTCGGGTTGGGTTCGGCCCGCGGGGTGGTGGTCACGCCCTCCAGGCTTCTCCGCCGCCTCGCCGGATCGGAATGTTGAGCCTTCGCCCATGCAGAGGGCGGCCGCACGCCAATGCCGAGTCGTGTCCATCACGACCAACTGACGCCGACATCTCACCGCACCCTCGTCCAACCACTGAACCAGCCATTTCCGTCACGATCGAGCGGATCCGAGTTGCGAGTGAGCGCTCACTCACTTAGTGTTTCCTGCTGTGAGCCGAGCAAAACCCCTTCCCGCCGACGAACGTCGGCGCCACATCCTGATCGCCGCCGTCCCACTGGTCCTTGATCGAGGCGACAAGGTGACGACCCGCGAGATCGCCGAGGCGGCCGGCGTGGCCGAGGGCACCCTGTTCCGAATCTTCGCCACCAAGCAGGCCCTGATGATGGCGCTGATCGGGCACGTCACCGATCCCGAGCCGCTGATCGACGACCTGCAGACCATCGACCTGGCCGAGCCTCTGGTCGAGCGGGTCCGTCGCATCCTGGACGTGCTCGGGGATCACCACCTGCGCCTGCGTCGCGTCTTCGGCGCGGTGCACAGTCTGGCCCACGAGAAGCCGACCAAGGCCGAGCAGAAGCGACGTGATGCCGCCCATGCCGTACGGGAGGCCCAGCTCGCCCACGCCATCGAGACCATCCTGGCCCCCGATGGTGACCACCTCCGGACCACGGAGGCCGAAGCCGCAGCCGCGATCCGCTCCATGTCGGTGATGATGGGGTTCCCGCCGTCCATGCTGCCCGACACCTTGACCACCGCTCGCGTCGCCGACATCCTCGTCCACGGCATCGCCCCCGCCTCGACCTCGTCGATGATCATCTCCACAGAGGACCACTGATGTTGATCAAACTCCTGAAGACCTACCTGCGGCCCTACTGGGGTTCCCTGGCCCTGGTCGTCCTGCTGCAACTCATCGGCACGATGGCCAGCCTGGCCCTGCCGAGCCTCAACGCCCAGATCATCGATGAGGGCGTGACCAAGGCCCAGCCCGAACTGATCGGCCCGTTGGCCGCGATCATGCTCGCAGTGAGCCTGGTCCAGATCCTCGGGCAGATTGGCGGAGTCTACTTCGGCGCCCGTACGGCGATGGCTTTCGGACGCGACCTCCGCGGGGCGATCTTCGACCGCGTGCTGTCCTTCTCGGCACGCGAACTGAACCACTTCGGTGCCCCGACCTTGATCACCCGCAACACCAACGACGTGGTCCAGGTGCAGATGCTCGTCCTGCTCACCTGCACGATGCTGGTCACCGCCCCGATCACCGCGGTCGGCGGCGTGATCATGGCGCTGCGCGAAGACATCGGCCTGTCGTGGCTGATCGTGGTGGCGGTCGTCGTGCTCGCCGGTTCCATCGGCCTGATCGTGTCCCGGATGGGGCCGCTGTTCGCGGTCATGCAGAAGCGGATCGATGTGGTGAACCGAGTGTTGCGGGAGCAGATCTCCGGCATCCGCGTCGTACGCGCATTCGTCCGCGAGCCGTACGAGGCCGAACGTTTCGGCCGGGCCAACGCCGACCTGACCGACACCGCCACCAGCGCTGGTCGGTGGATGGCGACTCTGTTCCCGGTGGTGATGTTCATGATGAACGTCTCCAGCGTTGCGGTGCTGTGGTTCGGTGCCTCTCGGGTTGCCGATGGCAACCTGCAGGTCGGGCAGATGATGGCCTACCTCACCTATCTGGTGCAGATCCTGATGTCGGTGATGATGGCCACCTTCATGCTGGTCATCGCGCCCCGCGCCCAGGTGTGCGCCCAGCGGATCGGCGAGGTGCTCGAGACGGAGGCCTCGGTCGTGCTGCCGACCAACGGCGTCACCGAGCCGCCACTGGCGGGCGTGGTGGAGTTCGATCATGTCTCCTACGCCTACCCCGGCGCCGAACAGCCCGTGCTGCGTGACGTCACCTTCACCGCCGAGCGTGGCATGACGACCGCCATCATCGGCTCGACCGGCGCCGGCAAGACCACACTGGTGTCGCTGGTCCCGCGCCTGTTCGACACCACCGAGGGCACCGTACGGGTGGCGGGCACCGACGTCCGCGCATTGGAGGCCGAAGCGTTGTGGAGCCGGATCGGACTGGTGCCACAGAAGCCGTACCTGTTCACCGGCACGGTCGCTTCCAATCTGCGCTACGGCAACCCCGAGGCAACCGACCAGGAGTTGTGGCACGCCCTGCGGGTGGCCCAGGCCGAGGACTTCGTCACCACGATGGACGGCCAACTCGAGGCACCGATCACCCAGGGCGGCACGAACGTGTCTGGTGGTCAGCGACAACGCCTGTCCATCGCCCGCGCCCTGGTTGCCCGACCTGAGGTGTACGTCTTCGACGACTCGTTCTCCGCCCTCGACGTGGCGACCGATGCCCGACTGCGCGGCGCGCTGCAGGCCGAAACCCGCGAGGCTTGCGTGATCATCGTCGGTCAGCGGGTGTCCACCATCAAGTCCGCCGAGCAGATCATCGTCCTCGACGACGGAGCCGTGGTCGGACGTGGAACCCATGATCAACTCCTGCAGACGTGTCCGACGTACGTCGAGATCGTCGAGTCCCAACTGAGCGCCGAGGAGGTGGCGGCATGACCACCGACACCAAGGGCACTGCCGAGAACGAGGACCGGGCGGACGTCAAGAAGGCGCCCGAGCGCCCCAAGCACGCCCCCAGTGGACACGGGCCCGGACAGGGCATGGCCGCCGAGAAGGCGATGACCTTCGGTCCTTCGGCCAAGCGCCTACTCGGCAAGCTCGGCCCGGAACGCCCGGTGATGCTGGTGGTGGTCCTGCTGGCGGTCTTCAGCGTCGTGATGAGCGTCATTGGCCCCAAGATCCTTGGTCTGGCGACCGATGTGATCTTCGCCGGCGCGCTCGGCGCACAGTTGCCCTCGGGGGTGTCGAAGGAGCAGTTCATCGAGCAGCTCCGGGCGCGTGGCGACAACACCTTCGCCGACATGTTGAGCCGACTCGATGTCACTCCCGGGGTGGGGATCGACTTCACCGCGCTGGGTCAGGTGCTGTTGCTGGTACTCGGCCTGTACGTGGTGTCGGCGTTCTTCGCGTGGTGGCAGGGTTATCTGCTCAATGGTGCGGTGCAGCGGTCGATCCGCCGCCTGCGCGATGAGGTGCAGTCCAAGATCAACCGGATGCCGTTGAGCTACTTCGACCGGCAGCCCCGTGGCGAGCTGCTCAGCCGGGTGACCAATGACATCGACAACATCGCCCAGGCCCTGCAACAGACGCTCAGCCAGTTGCTGAACTCGCTGCTGACCGTTGTTGGCGTGCTGGCGATGATGTTCATCGTCTCGCCCACCCTGGCCCTGGTGTCACTGGCGGCCCTGCCGGTCTCGGCGGTGATCACCGCGGTGATCGGCAAGCGCTCCCAGAAGATGTTCGTCCAGCAGTGGAAGTCGACCGGCGAGCTGAACGCCCAGATCGAGGAGGCCTACAGCGGCCACAGCCTGGTCAAGGTGTTCGGCCGTCAGCCGGAGGTCGCCAAGGCCTTGGCGGAGAAGAACGAGGAGCTGTACACGTCGTCCTTCGGCGCCCAGTTCGTCAGCGGGCTGATCATGCCGTTGATGATGTTCGTCGGCAACCTCAACTTCGTCGCGATCGCCGTCCTGGGTGGCTTCCGGGTCGCCTCGGGGCAGATGAACATCGGTGACGTGCAGGCCTTCATCCAGTACTCGCGCATGTTCACCCAGCCGCTGGCCCAGGTCGCCTCGATGGCGAACATCCTGCAGTCCGGTGTGGCCAGCGCCGAGCGGGTCTTCGAGGTGCTGGACACCGAAGAGCAGAGCACCGAGGCGACCGGCGCACTGGCCCCGACGCGTGGTCGGATCGAGTTCTCGAAGGTGGACTTCTCGTACACCCCGGAGCAGGAACTGATCACCGACATGAACCTGGTCGTCGAGCGGGGACAGACCGTCGCCATCGTTGGCCCGACCGGCGCCGGCAAGACCACCCTGGTCAACCTCGTGATGCGGTTCTACGAACTCACTGGAGGACGGATCACCTTCGACGGCGTCGACATCACCTCGGTGCCGCGCTCGGAGCTCCGGTCCCGGGTGGGCATGGTGCTGCAGGACACCTGGCTGTTCCACGGAACGATCCGGGACAACATTGCGTACGGGCGCCCCGACGCCACCGAGGAGGAGATCCACGAGGCGGCCGAGGCGACCTACGTCGACCGGTTCGTGCACTCGCTGCCCGACGGGTACGACACGGTGATCGATGAGGAGGGCTCGAACGTGAGCTCGGGTGAGAAGCAGTTGATCACCATCGCGCGCGCCTTCCTGGCCAATCCGGCTCTGCTGATCCTGGACGAGGCGACCAGTTCGGTCGACACCCGTACCGAGTTGCTCGTCCAGCAGGCGATGAACCGGCTGCGGGCCGACCGGACGAGCTTCGTGATCGCCCACCGGCTCTCCACCATCCGTGACGCCGACGTGATCTTGGTGATGGAGCAGGGTCACATCGTTGAGCAGGGCAACCACGCCTCGCTGATCGAGGCCAAGGGCCACTACTACGACCTCTACCAGTCGCAGTTCGCCGGCGCGATCGTGCCCGACGAGGAGACCACCGTCGAGGTTGCGCCCGTGGTCGAG
>JAKDKP010000163.1 GCA_030453285.1 Propionibacteriales bacterium | reverse complement strand
AAGAAGTACACGATGGCCTGCACTCGCGATGGGCGGCTGGTGACCTGCACCGGTGGCACCGGCGCGGTGGTGTACGTGTTGGAGAAGTCGTGAGTGTTGCCGCACGTCTGGCCGCCGTCCGGGAACGGATCGCCCGGGCCTGTATTGATCATGGTCGTGACCCGTCACAGGTGCGCCTGTTGCCGGTCAGCAAGACCGTCGGCCCCGAAACCGTACGGGCGGCGTACGAGGCCGGAGCCATGACGTTCGGAGAGAACCGCGTCCAGGAAGTGCAGCAGAAGGCCGCGGCCCTGGCCGACCTGCCCGACCTCCGCTGGGCGGTGATCGGTCCGTTGCAGACCAACAAGGCCAAGGCGGTCGCCGAACTGGCCGCCGAGTTCCACGCCCTCGACACCGACAAGGTGGCCGCGGTCCTCGACCGGCGGCTCGAAGCGGCCGGACGCACCCTCGACGTGCTCATCCAGGTGAACAGTTCGGGAGAGGCGACCAAGTCCGGCCTGGCCCCCGGCCGGGTCGAGGCGTTCGCCGAAACTCTGGGCGCCTATCCGAACCTGCGGGTCCGGGGACTGATGACTCTGGCGGTCCAGTCCACCGATCGGGCGGAGGTGGCCGCCTGCTTCGCGCTGACGGCCGATCTGCGGGATCAGCTCGGTGCCAATTCCACCCTGCCCGGCAGCTACGACGAGCTGTCGATGGGGATGTCGGGTGACTTCGACCTGGCCATCGCGTACGGCAGCACCTGCGTCCGCGTGGGGACGGCCATCTTCGGAGCTCGCCCAACGACCTGAACCAACGACATCAGGAGTTGATCATGGAAGCGCAGTGGTTCATCGACAACGCAGCCAACTGGGACGACCGGACCCGGGTCCACGTGACCTCGCCGTCGTACCCCCTTCAGCAGTACGTCGACGATCGCAGAAAACTCAGCCACACGGTCGCCTACGATCGGCGCGACCTCGGCGACGTGACCGGCGTACGCGGAGTGCACCTTCAGTGCCACCTCGGCACCGACACGATCTCGATGGCCAGGTTGGGGGCCAGCATGACCGGAGTCGACCTGAGTCCGGAGTCGGTGGCGGTGGCGAACGACCTCGCCACCCGGACGGGCGACGACGCCACCTTCGTCACCGCCAATGTGTACGACGCACCGGTGGTTCTCGCCGAGGCCGGGCTGCTGGCCGACGGCTTCGACCTCGTCTACACCGGCGGGGGAGCGTTGTGCTGGTTGCCCGACATTGCCGCCTGGGCACGAGTGTGTGCCGAACTCCTGGCTCCCGGTGGTCGATTGTTCGTCCGGGACTTCCACCCGGTGATGCAGTCACTGGCCGACGAGCGCGAGGACGGGGTACTCGCCCTGGAGTACCCGTACTTCGAGACCGTCCAGCCGATGACCTGGCATGACCCGGTCACCTATGTCGGAGGCGGCGAGGGCAGTCCCGAGATCACCGCTGCCACCAACCACCAGTGGAACCACGGCATCGCCGAAACGGTGACCGCGGTGATGGCGGCCGGGCTGCAGTTGACCATGATCCGCGAGGACCGGACCTCGGGCTGGAGCCGACTCTCCGGGGCCATGATCGACGCCCCCGGACTGGAGCACGAGTACGAACTGGCTGATCGTCCCGAGCGGCTGCCGGCCACCTTCACCCTGCAGGCGGTCCGGCCGGGGTGAACGCCCGGCACCACCCGATACCCCGGAGGGGATGCGTGGTGCTTCTGGGGCCGATGAGGCACAATGGGCACAGTTCCACCCAAGGACTTGAGGATGTCGGGGAAGGCAGAACTCGAAGCCTTTGGGAGGGAACCATGAGCACGACTCGCGGAGTGTTGTACGTCCACTCAGCCCCGGGTGCGCTGTGCCCCCACGTGGAGTGGGCCGCCGGCGCAGTCTTTGGCGTACCCACGAACCTTGACTGGATCGGCCAGCCCGTGGAGCGCAACAGCTATCGCACCGAATACTCGTGGTCCGGCCCTGCCGGGACGGCTGCGCGGCTCGCCAGCGCCCTGCAGGGATGGCAGCGACTCCGGTTCGAGGTGACCGAGGAGGCCACCTCGTCGACCGAGGCCGAGCGGTACTCGTACACGCCCGATCTTGGTGTCTTCCATGCCGTCACCGGCCTGCACGGCGACATCATGATCCCCGAGGACCGGATCAAACACGCGATCGTGACCGAGGCCCTGGGGGGTGCGCCCCTGCTGGACTCGTTGGACGCACTGCTCGGCCGCCCATGGGACGACGAGCTGGAAGCCTTCCGGCATGCCGGGGAGGAGACACCGGTTCGGTGGCTGCACCAGGTGGTGTGAGCTCTGCCGGCGGCGACATCTTGACGCGGTCGGCTGGGGGGTATTGGGTGTGAGTGCCGCGCCCACGATGCCGCGGCTCCCCCTAGCGAGGATCGACGTCTCCCGAAAGAGGCCAGCTCCATGGCTCGTACGGCACGAATGATGCTGGCCGCTGTGGCCGGCCTGGGCATGTTGGCCGGCAGCGTCGCCCCGCTGTCCGCCGCTGCCGCCAACCCCGAATCGACCACCTACCTGGTGGTTGGCCCGGCTGCGGGTCCGTTGGATGACACGAAGGACTCGATCACGGCCAGCGGTGGCACCATCCTGCAGGCGTGGCCCCAGATCGGAGTCGTGCTGGCCGAATCCGATGAGTCCGACTTCGCCGAGGAGTTGCGCGGTGAGTCCGGTGTGCAGGCGGTCGGATCCTCACGGGCGATGGTGGCCAACACGCCCCCGGACAAGCCCTCGGAGGCCGGTGACCCGCCAGGGCTCGGTGCCGGGACCTCGGGCGGTGATGACAACGACGAGGGTGATTTCGCCAAGCAGTGGGACATGCGGATGATCGGAGCCGACAAGGCTCATCGCGTCACTGACGGTTCACGTGACGTCACGGTCGGAGTCCTCGACTCCGGCATCGATGCCACCCACCCAGACCTGTCGGCCAATGTCGATCCGTCCCAGTCGGTCGGTTGCACCAATGACGGCAAACCGGACACCGATCCGGCGCGTTGGCAGCCGACCGCCTCGTCGCACGGCACCCATGTCGCGGGTTCCATCGCCGCGGCCCGCAATGGCAAGGGCATCGTCGGCGTGGCACCGAATGTGAAGCTCGCCTCGATCAAGGTGGTCGACGACGGGGGCTCCATCTATCCCGAGTATGCGATCTGCGGAATGCTGTGGGCTGCCGACAAGGGCATGCAGGTCACCAACAACTCCTACTACATCGACCCGTGGGGTCTGTGGTGCCGCAGCGATGTCGACCAGCGGGCGGTGTTGACTGCCGTCGAACGTGCCCTGGCCTACACCGACCAGAAGAATGTGGTGAACGTCGCCGCCGCCGGCAACTCGGCATGGGATCTGTCCAAGCCGATCGTCGACACCGGCAGCCCCAACAACGGCGACCCGGTGCCACGCGAGACCGACAACAATTGCTTCGACCTGCCGACCGAGGCCAAGAACGTGATCACGGTCTCCTCGGTCGGACCGACCAAGGAGAAGGCGTACTACTCCAGCTACGGAAACCGGGTGATCGACGTGACCGCGCCCGGTGGTGACGTGTGGTTGGACTGGGACGCCGAGACTCCCACGAATGAGGACGGCATCTACTCCACCATCCCCGGAGGCAAGTACGGCTGGTCGCAGGGCACCTCGATGGCCTCTCCCCATGTCGCGGGGGTGGCGGCCCTGATCCGCAGCACTCATCCGGAATGGAATGCGGTGCGTGTCAGGCGGGCGGTCAGCATGCAGGCCCAGCCGATGCCCTGTCCGGCGTTGTACGACAACACCGACGACGGCAAGGCCGATGCCGTGTGTGAGGGTGCCAAGGGTGGCGGGTTCTTCGGTGCCGGCATGGTGGACGCGCTGGCTGCCGTGACCCCCTGAGTCCTTGGTGAGTGGGGACCATTGGTGAATGATGCCCTGCCGGCACGGGCACGGATCGCCGTCCTCGGTGCCGGGCAGGCCGGTCTGTCGGCCGTCCACTTCCTGACACGGGCCGGACTGACCGTCGGCAGCGACGGGTTCGTCGTGCTGGACCACAACCCCGGCCCGGGTGGAGCCTGGCAGCACCGCTGGCCGTCGCTGACGCTGACCACCGTCAACGGTGTGCACGATCTGCCCGGCATGTCCTTCGCCGATGCCGTCCCCGATCTGGTGGACCGGGCGGGGGAGACGCCGGCCCGGGAGGCGGTGCCACGCTACTTTGCTGCATACGAACGAGCCGGCGATCTGCAGGTCCACCGACCCGTCACCGTACGAGCCGTGCAGGACCACGGCTCAGGCTTCATGATCAACACCGATATGGGTGATCTGGTGGTCGATGGGATGATCAACGCCACCGGCACCTGGGAGCATCCGTTCAGGCCGCACTATCCGGGCGCGGATTCCTTTGCCGGGCAGCAATGGCACACCGTCGACTACCGCCGGGCCACAGACTTCGCCGGGCAGCATGTGGTGGTGGTCGGCGGCGGCGTCTCGGCCGTGCAGTTGCTGGAGGAGATCAGTCATGTCACCTCGACGACCTGGGTGACCCGCCGTCCGCCGACCTGGACCGATGAGCCGTTCACGCCGCAACGTGGACGGGAGGCGGTGGCGCGGGTCGAGGAGCGCGTACGGGCTGGTCTGCCACCGGACTCGGTGGTGTCGGTGACCGGGTTGATGCTGACCCCGCTGATGCGGGCCGCGCGGGACCGTGGGGTGCTGGACCGACTGCCGATGTTTGATCGGATCGTGCCCGACGGCGTGGTCTGGGACGCTGGTGCCGGTGGCGCTCGGCACCTCAAGGCACAGGTGATCCTGTGGTGCACCGGGTTCCGCAGCGCTCTTGATCATCTGGCGCCACTCAAACTTCGCGGGCACGGTGGTGGCATCGTGATGGACGGCCGACTGGCGACCAGGGTCGCGGCCCGGCCCCGACTGCACCTGCTGGGCTACGGCCCCTCGGCGTCGACGATCGGCGCCAACCGTGGCGGACGGGCCGCCGTACGCGAACTCCTCGCCACCCTGGACGTCGAGGGCCGGTGAGGTGCAGGGGCCGCAGGATCCTGTGGCCGGACTCTCGACTCGACCGTACGATGGCCGACTCTCCGCACCTGCTTCGCAATCGGTGGGGCCACCAACCTGGGGTTTCAGGGCGGCGTCCGTGACGGGAGAGACGATGCCGTCGGTGCTCGACGGGGACCATCAGTGAGGGCGAGCAGCACGGCACCGGCGGCGATCGCCATCCCGAGGATCTCCCCGGCGCTGGGTGCCTGCCCCAACATCAGCCAGGCCCAGAGCAGGGTCAGCGCTGGAGTCAGGTACAGCCACGTGCTGGTACGGGTGGCGCCGAGACGGCGCAGGCAGGCGGTGAAGGCGGCGTAGCCGCCGAGCCCTGACAGCAGCACGAGCCACGCGAGGGCTCCGATGAAGGGTCCGTTGATCGGAGCAGCGAGTTGGTCGGTGATCAGGGCGGCGACGCCGAACACGACGGCGGCCACCGTCACCTGGACGGCCAGCGCCGACAGCAGGTCCGGTGCCCGATGCCGCCAGCGGCGTTCCAGGAGGGCGGCGGCGGAGAGTCCCACCAGGGAGCTGGCCGGCAGCCACGCCGCTGTCCACCCGTCGGTGGTCGTGCCCGAGGTGACGGCGACGCCGATGATTCCCAGGAGCAGACCGGTCACCGCCCGTACGCCCAACCGGTCCCGCCAGAAGATCGCTCCCAGCAGCGTGACCAGCAGCGGCTGCAGCGCACACACCAGGGCGATCGTGCCGGCCGGCGTACCGCCGGCAGTGGCGGCGAAGACACCGGCGAGGAAGACCACGTGCGCAAGGACGCCGAGCAGGGCCTGCCGGGCCAGGTCGCCGAGGCGGAGTCGGGGGCGTCGTGGCAGCACCATGATCAACAGCAGCACGGCGGTGACCCCGTAGCGCCAGGCGAGCAGGGTTGGCCACGGCACGTCCGCCGGAGCCCAGGCCGCCCCGACGAAACCAGAGCTCCAGAGCAGGACGAAGGCGGTACCGAGGATGAGGTTCTTCACCATCAGAGGTAAACACACTAGTCGGTATACTCG